>CAXTJW010000015.1:11520-24210 GCA_964244305.1 uncultured Acetobacteraceae bacterium | reverse complement strand
CGAAGCACCAAAACCGGATCGAGCTCGTCGGGCTGTATTGGCACTTCATCGACCTGATCTGGATCATCGCCTATCCCACGTTGTATCTGGTGAACCGATGAATGACGAGTTCCGCCGGCGCATGCGGGTGCCGGTACTCACGACCGGGGCGCTGTTGGTCGGCCTGGCGATCAACGTGACGATCGCGGCGTTCTTCCCGTTCCGCTACGCCTGGGTCGTCGAATTGCTGGTGGTCGTGGCGATGGTGGCGACGGTGCTATGGATATCCATGGAAATCCGCGAGCAGACGCCGCTGGTGCAATTGTTTTCCGTGGTCGGATTTGTCTGGATGGGCATCCTGTTCGGCATGACTTTGCTGGACTACGCGACCCGCTAAGGCTGCCGCGCCTGTGTCGTGTAGGGGTGCGACGACGCAAACGGATGGGCGAGGAACTCCCCGACCGTGCCGTTCGCGCTGAAGATCAGCAGCAGGAAGCCGCCCGCGAGCGAGAAATTTTTCAAGAAGTCCCAGAACAGCCCGCGGCCCTTGCTGTCGCCGCCCTGCCAGAAGTCGCCGGGCTTCCAGAACTGCTTCCACAACAGGGCCGTCACCATGCAGTAGCCCGCCATCACCAGTCCGGCGGCACGGTCGGCGGTGCCGGTGAGGATCGCCAGCGGCATCAGGATCTCCACCATCACGCCAACCAGGATCAACCCGGCTGCCAGCCCGCCGGGTGCGATCTCCCGCGCCTGGCCCACCGCGCCGCGGAAGTTCAGGATCTTGTCCAGCGCGCTGAACGGGAAGAACAGCATGACGAGCAAATAGCGCACCGCCAAGGTAGCGACGAAAGCGGCGGTCATGCGCCGGAACCGATGTCGCCAGCAACAAAACCGTAATATACCAAGGCCTCCTCCCTCCGATGTCCAGCCGCGCGCGCAGACAACGACGGCAGCCGCACATAGGATCCGGGTCGTCCTGCTGCGGTTTGCAATTTATGCCGGCATTTACCTCATCGCCGCTGATGAACGGACGGGTAATGGCGGCGTTGCAAGCCTAGTTTCGTACTGCTGGAGGCAGCAACATGAGCCAGGTGACCCAAGGCGCGGACCCCGCGACAGCCTCGGCCGGAGCCGCAAAGGCGCCAGAATGCACATTGGTGATCTTCGGAGCCGGCGGCGACCTCACCAAGCGTCTGCTCATGCCAGCGCTGTATAACCTGTCCGGCAGCGGGCTGCTGAACGAGAACTTCAAGATCATCGGCGTCGACCGCGCGCAGGCGAGCGACGACGACTGGAAGCGCTCGCTGACCGAAGCCATGCAGTCCTTCACGAAGGACAAAACGGCCGAATTCTACACGCCCAGCATCGATGAGCGCGCCTGGGGCTGGGTCACGGGCCGCATGCAATACCTGCAAGGCGATTTCAGCCAGGACGAGACGTTCAAGCGCCTCGGCGAGGTAGTGGCCAGTGGCAGCGTGGTGTTCTATCTGGCGGTCGCGGCGCGCTTCTTCGGCACGGTCGTCGACGGGCTCGGCAAGGCCGGGCTGCTGCAGCAGCCCGAGGGCCACTTCCGCCGCGTGGTGATCGAGAAGCCGTTCGGCGCCGACCTGCCGTCCGCGCAGGCTCTGAACGCCCGCATCCTGCAGCAGGCCGACGAGAGCCAGTTCTACCGCATCGACCATTTCCTCGGCAAAGAGACGGTGCAGAGCATCATGGCGGTGCGCTTCGCCAACAGCCTGTTCGAGCCGACCTGGCGGCGCGAATATGTCGACCACGTGCAGATCACCGTGTCCGAGACGGTCGGCGTGGAGGAGCGCGGCGCGTTCTACGAGGGCACCGGTGCGTTGCGCGACATGGTGCCCAACCATCTGTTCACCCTACTGTGTATGGTGGCGATGGAGCCGCCGAACTCGTTCGACCCGGAGGACGTGCGGACGGAGAAGGCGAAGCTGCTCCGGGCGATCCGGCCGCTGCAGCCGGATGAGGCCATGCGCGGGCAGTATGGCGCCGGCCGGGAGGAAGGCGTTGACGTCAAAGGCTACCGCCAGGAGCCGAACGTGGCAGCGGACAGCAATATCGAGACCTATGTCGCGCTCAAGCTCTCGATTGAGAACTGGCGCTGGGCCGGGGTGCCGTTCTATCTGCGCACAGGCAAGCGGCTTACCGCGCGGCAGACCGAGATTTCGATCCATCAGAAGCCGGCGCCCTACCGCATGTTCCAGGATACCCCGGTGGACAAGCTGACGCCCAACGTGATCCGGCTGCTGATCGACCCCGAACAGGGCATCGAGACGCAGTTCGACGCCAAGATCCCCGGGCCGGAGATGCGTCTCGGCCGGGTCGATACGTCGATGCGCTATAAGGACTTTTTCGACGAAAAGCCCAACGTCGGCTACGAGACGCTGCTGTATGACTGCATGATCGGCGATACGACCCTGTTCCAGCGCGCCGACGCGATCGAGGCGAGCTGGGCGGCGGTGCAGCCGTTGCTGGAGTCCTGGGGCAAGGGCGAGGGCAAGGTCGAGCCCTATGCGGCTGGCAGCGAGGGTCCGCCGGGCGCCGACGCCTTGTTGGCGCAGGACGGGCGTCACTGGCTTCCGGTCGGCAAGTAGCGTGGCCCCAATGGCTGCCGTGCGTCAAAGGGTAGTGGTGGTCGGGGCCGGTTTCGGTGGGCTCAATGTCGTGCATGCGCTGGCGAGGGCGCCGGTGGACGTCGTGCTGATCGACCGCAACAACCACCATCTGTTCCAGCCTTTGCTGTACCAGGTGGCCACCGCGGCGCTCGCCTCGTCCGACATCGCGGCGCCGATCCGCGCCATCTTCACGCGGCAGCCGAACGTCGAGGTGCTGCTGGGCGAAGTGGACGGTGTCGACGTCGCGGCCCGGACCGTATCGGTGCGCGATGTCGGCGCGATCCCCTACGATCAGCTCGTGCTGGCCACCGGCTCCGCGTCGACCTGGTTCGGCCATGACGACTGGGCCCAGCACGCGACCGGCTTGAAGAGCCTTGAGGATGCGGAAGCGCTGCGGTTCCGCCTGCTCGACGCCTTCGAGCAAGCGGAGACCCGGTCCGACCCGGCCGAAATCCAGCGCCTGCTCACCTTCGTCGTGGTGGGCGGCGGCACCAGCGGCGTCGAGCTGGCGGGCTCGATACGCACCCTGGCCAAGGATACCCTGGTGCGCGACTTCCGCCACATCCACCCGGAGCAGGCGCGCGTGGTGCTGTTCGAGGCCGGCCCGACCGTGCTCGCCGGGTTCCCGGCCCCGCTGGTCCGCTATGCGCGTGCTGGGCTCGAGCGGCTCGGGGTAGAGGTGCGCACGGGGGTGCAGGTCGAAACGGTGGATGCGGACGGTGTGGTGGCAGGGGGCGAGCGTATTGCCACATCCAACGTGTTCTGGTGCGCCGGGGTCGCGGCGACGCCGGCCGCCAGCTGGATCGGGGCTGCACCCGGCAAGCATGGCGCGCTGCAGGTATTGGGCGATTGCTCGTTGCCCGGACATCCCGACATCTTCGCGATCGGCGACGTCGCCGGGTTCGAGGGCGCCGATGGCCGTCCGTTGCCCGGCGTCGCGCCGGTGGCCAAGCAGCAGGGGCGCTACGTCGCCGGCGTGATCGCCGCGCGGGCTGGCAGCGCCGCGGCCCCGACTCCGTTCCGCTACCGGGACCAGGGCAGCCTGGCGATCATCGGCCGGTCATCGGCGGTGGCGAGCCTGCCGCATCTCAAGCTGACGGGCTTTCCGGCGTGGCTGCTATGGAGCGGCGTCCATTTGTTCCTGCTGATCGGGCTCAAGAACCGGATCGTGGTTTATGTGCAGTGGGTCGCGGCATGGCTATTCTACACACGCGGTGCACGGCTGATGATCCCGGGCATGCGGGGCGCACGGCGCGCTGAGCAGGCGGCGGAGTAGCTGCCGGGCGCCCGCCAACATAGGCGATGCGTCAGTCTCTTGCGGCTTGGCGACCGCGAAACCCAGCCTAGTTACGTTGCATGAAACGTCGTCATTGCGAGAAGCGCTTGCGACGTGGCAATCCAAGTCGCACGGCCAAGTCTCGGTCTCTGTCACCTTGGATTGCCGCGCCGAAGCCGGCTCGCAATGACGGCTGATCACCCATGCTTTACGTCAAGAACTTCGGTCTGCACGGCCATCAATCGCCGACCTGGGTGAACAGGCGGGAAATCAGGCCGTTGCTCGACCCACGCCCGCCATTCGGGCCGACCGTGATCGTCGCGGTCATGCCGGCGGCGATCGTCACCGTGACGGGCACGCTGTCGATATGGATACGTACCGGAATGCGCTGCGCCAGCCTGACCCAGGTGAACACCGGATTGACCGATGCCAGACCCAGCGTGCCCGGCGAGCTGTCAGGCGTGTTGATGCCGCGCGCGATGCTCTCGACATGGCCGCGCACGGGCTCGCGAAAGCCCATCAGCGCGATGAGGGCCGGGTCGCCGGGCTTGATGCCGGCGATCTTCGTCTCCTCGAAATAGCCGGCGACCCAAAAGCTGTCGCTGTCCAGTAGGGCGATGTTGCGGGTGCCCTTGGTCGCGTAGTCGCCCTCCTGAAGCTGCAGGTTGGTGACGTAGCCGTTGACCGGCGACAGCACCTTGGTGCGCTCCAGGTCGACCTTGGCCTGGCTCAACTGGGTGACGGCGGCGGCATAGGTCGACGCCGCCACCTCCGCGCCGCTGCCGTAGTTCTGCAGCTCCTCCTTGGAGGTGGACAGCGTCGTGAGCTGCGACCGGCGCTGCGCCTGCTCACGCTTGTTCTGCAGGTCGGAGTACTTGCCGTTGACGCTCGCCTGCGCATTGGCAAGGTTGATCTCGTAGTCGACGGGATCGATCTCATACAGCACGTCGCCGCGCTTCACGTCCTGGTTGTCCCGCACGTTCAGCTTGGTAACGCGGCCCGAGACCTCCGGCGCAAGATTGATGACGTAGGCCAGCACCTGGCCGTCGCGCGTCCAAGGGCCGGTCAGGTAATGGTTCCAAATTGCCACCGTGGCTATTGCCGCGCCGGCCAGGATCGTGAGGGTGATCGCGTAGCGGATAATCTGATGGGCCCTGCGGAACATTGGCGGCCGAACCCTTTCATTTCCTTAAAGCCAAGCCACCAGCATGCCGAGGATGCAGATGTAGATGCCGATCTCGGCCAGCGGCGGGTTCGAAGTCCAGCGAAACGCCTGCATGCGCACCGCCAGGAAGCGTAGCGGCGCGTAAACCAGGCCAGCGGCCAGAATATAGACGACCAGCGGCGACAGATACACTCCAAGAAGGTTGGTTTCCCGCCACATCGCCTCAACGCTCCAGAATGCCATAACGACGCAAAGCGCGGCGCTCCTGCTCCAGCAGCAGCTTGGCCTCATGCAGGCCAGAGACCGCGCGCAGCACGGCAGCGAGCGCGTCGCCGGTCACGAGTTGGGACAGCAACGCCCGCACGCCGCGGTCCAGCAGCTCCGGCTCGGCGCTCGCCAGGCCGTCGCGCCCGATCCGGACGGCCTCCGCCAGACCCGGGTCCGACAGCTCCGCCTCGTCGAGCCCGGACCACGCCCGGCAGAGCGCCAGGTCCAGTTCCGCGAAATCATCCAGGCGGCCCAGCGCCGCATGCCGCGTCGGACGCAGCGCGCGGGTCCAGGCGAGCGCCTGCGCAAGCCGGTCGAAGGTCAGCAACTGCAGCCTTGCCTCGCTTGCGGGGCCGCCATGCCGCAATGCCCGCTGGAGCGAGCGCACAACCTTGTCCGCCATGCGGAACAGCCGCCGCCGGGGCTGCACGGGCAGCACGAGAATGAAGGCGAGCTGCATGAAGCCAACCGCGATGGCGCACTCGAAGACGGTGTTCAGGAAGGTGGAAAAATCGAAGAGCTCCGTGTTGGCCGGCGACAGGAAAAGCGTGAAGAATAGGAGCAGCGGCGCTCCGAGCCATGCGATCTTCGGATGCCGCGACGCGAGCGCCAGGATGAACGCGCCCCCACCCACTGCGAGCGCGAATGGCAGGAAACTGGAAGCGTTCGGCAGCAGCAGGAACGCGATCACGCCCGCCACCAGCGCGGCGATCGGCAAGGCGACGAAAAATCCGACCGCGGCCTTCGATGGATTGGGCTGCGTGCCGACCAGCGCGGTCAGGGCCGATTGCTGGATGAGCAGCAAAGTGACCTGGCTGTCGTTGCCCAGCACGCAGAACGTCGCCCCCAGGGCGACAGCGATCAATACCCTGATCGCGTTCAGCACCCCGGCGACACGGTCGGGGTCCGACGCCAAGCGGACCGGCAGCGGCGCGTCACCCACGATGCCGGTCGCAGCCGCGTGCAGCCAGACCTGAGCCTTACGATGCTCGCCTGCAAGCGCCGCCGCGCGCTCGATCAGCAATGCATCGAGCGGCTGCATGGGCAGGCTGTCGGCCGGCGGCAGCGGTTTGTCGTCCTGGATGGCCTGGCGCGCGGCGTCGAGGATGGCCCGCGTTGCCGCCGCCGGTCCGGCTGGGCCGGCAAGCGGCAGGGTTCGATTGATGACCCGGATCGCGGCCAGCATGCCCAGCAGGGCGGCGAGCATGGATTGCGTCGCCCGGGTTCGCCGCAGTCCGTCCGCCAGCTCGGCGGTGGCATAGTTCGCCTCGGTGCGGAGGGCGAGAATGTCGGAGGCCCGCTGCAGGCTGTCCTCGCCACGCGGCGTTCCCCGGCCGGCAAGCGCCTCGGATGCAAAATCCCGCAGGTCATGCAGATGGCGTCGTAGTTCTACGCCCAGTCGCTCGTGCGCGGTATCGACAATGAATAGCGAGTTCACGAGGCCGACCGAGACGATGCCGATGAGGATCGCTGCCACGCGGTCGAGCATCACCAGCAGCGCCCCGTCTGGGTTGTCGATGCCGCCGACCGCGATGATCGCGACGGTGTATCCGGCGAGGGCCGCGCCATAGGAGCGAAAGTCGCGCAGCACGGAGGCCAAGTAGGTGCAGGCGGCCAGCCACACGGCAAACGACGCCAGCAGCATCGTCCGGTCCTGTGGGAAGATCGAGATGATGACCAGCGCCACGGCCCCGCCCACGACGGTGCCGAGAGCGCGGTAGAATGCCTTGCTCGCCGCCATGCCAGGCGAGGGCTGCATTACGATCGCGACGCAGACCCCGGCGGAGGACGCGCTGTCGAGCTGAATGGCAAAGCTCACGAAGTAGGCCAGCAGCAGCGCGAGGCTGAGACGGAGCGCAAAGCTCACGGCATCCGGCATGAAGCCGGGCAAGGGTAGCAGCGGCTTGCGCACGGGAAGCACAGCGGCAGACATTACGCTTGGGTGCCTGCATGCTTGGTCCGCCCGGCGGCGATCATGCGCACAGACTGCGCGGCATCGGCCGCTTACAGCAAGGCAAGATCGGGGTCGCGGCCAAACTTCGCGCGCCGTGTCACCCGGCCGCCCCGGCGATGCCGGCCGGGTGCCTGCCTCGAACGGTCCCTCCTACCGAAGCCCTCCAAGCAGGAATGAGACTTCCTGCCGGAATGCTGCTTTGCCGACGCTCAGGATCGCGAACGCCGCAAGTGCCGCGACATAGATCCCGGCTGCGGCCGTTATGATGAGCGCAAGCCCGCCGTGGCCAGGATCGATCAACGGCCGCAGCAGCAAGATCGCGCCGCCCATTGCCGCAGTGGCCGCCAGCGGCGCGGTCCAGAGTTTTGCCAGGCGTTTCAGGTCGACATCGAGGTGCCGCCGCAACACCCACATGACCGGTGGCAGCCAAAGTACGGCCCTTGCTGCCAGGGCTGTGAGCGCCCACTGCAGGCCGATCGGCATGATTGCGGAAACCAGGACGAAATCCACCAGCGCAGCGGGGGCGCACAGCTGCAGCGCGATGCGGCCCAGCGCCCGGGCCCGGAGCGAGACGGCCACGATGTGCAGCAGCAGCCACCCGCCCAGCACCACGCACAGCATAGGCAGCAGATGCCCGGCCGATTCCCAAGCCGGCCCGAACATCAGCGGTATCGCCAGCGACCCGACCATCGCCAGGCCAACATAGGCCGGCGGCGCCACCAGCCCGACGACGGTCAGGACCTCGGTCAGCACGGCGCCGAACCGGCCGGAGCTGCTCTGCTCGCGGCTCATCAACGAGAGCAGCGGCCGGCTGGTGATTTCCTCAAAGAGCTGGCCCAGACAGCGTCCGACGCGTATGGCAAGGCTGAAATAGCCGATATCCGCGAGGCTGAGCACCAGCCCGGCGATGATGAGCGGCGACTGGTCCCGCAGCAAGTAAACGGTCCGCAGCCCGGCGGAGTATCCGGCATAGGGCAGGTAGGCCAGGATGATGGCGCGGTCCATGACCAGGCGCGGCTTCCACGGCGAGAGGGTCGCGTAGATCACGCTGCTGATTGCAGCCGTCATGCCGAGCCCGGCGATCAGCGCCCAATAACCGAAACCCTGCGTCGCGAGCGCCACCGCAGCGACGCCGCCCACGAGCTGCGACACCAGCGTCGTTTGCGCGATGACCCGGAACCTGAGCTCGCGGGCCAGATAGGCTTTCTGGATGTTGCCCAAGGCGCCCAGCAACGAGGCCAGGCCCAACGCCGGCAGTGCATAGGCCAGGCCGGGCTTGCCGAAGAACGCGCTCAGGGCCGGGCTGCACGCCGTGAGCAGCAGCAGCAGCAGCGTCGCGATGGCGATATTGACGGTGAACCCCGTGTTCCAGGCCGCGGGCGTCACATCGGGTTGCTGGACCAACGCCTCCCCGATTGGTTCGTCGATCAGGATGGACGGAATGGCGCTGCATGCGAGTGCCAGCGCGAACATGCCGAGATCCGTCGGCTGTAGGAACCGCACGCATACGAAGAAGAATCCGAGCGAAAAAAGCTGACGGAACAGGTTTTCGGCCCCGCTCCAGCCAAGCGTCGCAAGCCGCTTCCGACGCTCCGCGCGCGCCATTCGGGTATTTATTGCTATTTGCATAGATGTAGTTGTTGACGATTCCGGCCGTAAGCATCCGGTGTGGTTATCGTCGCCAAGCCTCCTTCGCATTCAGTTGACGGTGGCCGCACATCTATTTCGAATTGATGTTGAACGTCATCGTAGTGCAGCACCTAAGGGTACGGGCATTACTTGACCGCTCATCCCGCCGGCATAACCTTTGTTAAACTCTGACGGATGACGCTTGCAGTCATGTCGAAAACGCCTCTGACGAACGTCGGCGTCGGCAACCCCATCGCTGGAGACACCCATGCGCATCCTGGACGTTTGCGAGATCACCCAGCCGATCGCCTCGCCGATCCGCAACGCCTACATCGATTTTTCCAAGATGACGACCAGCCTGGTCGCAGTCGTCACCGACCAAATGCGGGACGGGCGGCGCGTCGTCGGATACGGCTTCAACAGCAACGGGCGCTATGGCCAGGGCGGGCTGATCCGCGAGCGGTTCGCGCCCCGCCTGCTGGAGGCCACGCCCGATAGCCTGCTCGATGCGGACGGCATGCTCGACCCGCAT
Source organism: uncultured Acetobacteraceae bacterium (assembly GCA_964244305.1). Lineage (GTDB taxonomy): Bacteria > Pseudomonadota > Alphaproteobacteria > Acetobacterales > Acetobacteraceae > CAHJXG01. The sequence goes on along the minus strand of CAXTJW010000015.1, from coordinate 14,775 downwards.
CGCGCCTGGTCCGCCATGATGGCCAACGAAAAGCCCGGCGGACACGGCGAGCGCTCGGTCGCGGTCGGCACGTTGGATATGGCGCTGTGGGACGCTGCGGCGAAGATCGCGGGGCGGCCGCTGTTCCGCATGCTGGCCGAACAGCACGGCGTCGCGGCGGACCCGCGCGTGTTCGTCTATGCCGCGGGCGGCTACTACTATCCCGGCAAGGATCTGGGCGCGCTGCGGCGCGAGATGCGCGGCTACCTCGACCGCGGCTACACCGTCGTCAAAATGAAGATCGGCGGCGCATCGATCGACGAGGACCGCGAGCGGATCGAGGCGGTATTGGCCGAAATCGGCAGCGAGGCGCAGCTCGCGGTGGACGCCAACGGCCGCTTCGACCTCGAAACCGCGATCGCCTATGCGAAGATGCTGCGGGACTACCCGTTGTTCTGGTACGAAGAGGCCGGCGACCCGCTCGATTACCGCCTGCAGGCGGCGCTCGCAGAGTTCTATCCCGGCCCGATGGCGACCGGGGAAAACCTGTTCAGCCATCAGGACGCCCGCAACCTGCTGCGCCACGGCGGCATGCGGCCGGACCGCGATTGGCTGCAATTCGACTGCGCGCTGTCCTACGGCCTATGCGAGTACCTGCGCACCTTGAACGAGGTCCGCGCTGCCGGGTGGTCGCCGGCGCGTTGCATCCCGCATGGCGGCCATCAGATGTCGCTCAACATCGCGGCCGGGCTCGGCCTGGGTGGCAACGAGAGCTATCCGGACCTGTTCCAGCCCTATGGCGGCTTCCCCGACAGCGTGCGGGTCGAGGCCGGGCACATCACGATGCCGGAGCTGCCGGGCATCGGCTTCGAGGGCAAGTCGGACCTGATCCGCGTCATGCGGGAACTCGCGGAGTAGGCTCGATCCGCGTGATCGATCCGTAGGCGATGCTGGCCTGGATGGCGTCCAGGATCGGCACGCCGAGCGCCACGTGCAGCAGGCAGCGGATCGGCCCGGCATGGGTCACGACCAGGGTGGTGTCGGCCGAGCTGGCAACGCCGGTCCAGGCGCGGCGGACCCGGCGCAGCACGTCGGCCACCGCCTCGCCGCCGCCGGGCCGATAGCGCAGTGGGTCGGCGGCCCAGGCGTCGATCTCGGCGCGCGGAATGGCGGCCCAGGCCTGGCCCTCCCATGCGCCGAAGTCCATCTCCGCCAGGCGGTCGTCGGTGTGCAGCGGGGCACCGGTCTGTGCTGCGACCGCGCGGGCGACGTCCTGCGCGCGTGAGAGCGGGCTGGTCACGATGCGCTCGATCGGGTCGCCTGCCGCGGCGATCAGTGCCGCCGCCCCGGTCGCCGCAGGCTCGGCCAGCGCCACGTCGAGCCGGCCATAGCAAATCCGGCTGCCGACCCGCGGGCGCGGATGCCGGGCCGCGAGGATCAGGCCGCGCGCCACAATGCCACGAGCAGGATGGTGAGTTCCGCCACCTGTTGCACCGCGCCGAGGCCGTCGCCGGTGTAGCCGCCGAGCCGCCGGCGGAACCAGCGCGCCATAACCCAGGCGACCCCGGCCGCAAGCAACAATGCCGGAAGCGCGCGGATGCCGAGCAGCAGCATGGGCACAACCCCGCAAAGCCCGGCAACAGCCAGCTCCATTGCGCCGACGCCGCCAGCGACCGGCCCCGCCTTGCCATCCGCGCGCGCATACGGCAGGGCCGCAATGACCGCGACCACCATGAAACGGCTGCCGGCATGGCCGGCAACCAACGCCGTGCCGGCCTCCGGCAACGCCGAAAGCGCCGCGACCTTCAATCCCAGCGCGAGCGTCAGCCCGGCCGCCCCGTAGGTGCCAAGCCGGCTGTCGCGCATGATGCGCAGTGCGTCGTCCCGGGTCGCGCCGCCGAACAGGCCGTCCAGCGTGTCGGCCAGCCCGTCCTCATGCAGCGCGCCGGTCAGCAGCAGGGTGGCCACGACCGATAGCAACGCCGCGACCGGCCGCGGCAGTCCGAGGCTGGCCAGCGTGAGCACCGCCGCGCCAACCAGCCCCACACCGATCCCAACCAGCGGCAGATAACGCATGGCGCGGTCCAGTTGGCCCGGCCCATGTCCGACCCAACCCGGCACCGGCAGCCGCGTCAGGAACTGCAAGGCCGTCAGCAGCAGCCGCCACTCCTCCGCGATCACGTAACGTCCCGAAGGTCCGCCATGTCGGACAGCACCGCCGCCGCTGCCTGCAGCAACGGCAGCGCCAACGCCGCGCCGGAGCCCTCCCCCAGCCGCATCCCAAGATCGAGCAGTGGTGCCGCACCCAAATGGGCCAGCATGGCGTCATGGCCGGGCTCGGCCGAGCGGTGCGCGAACACGCAGGCGGCGAGGCACTCCGGCCGCAACGCATGCGCCAGGATGGCGGCGGCGGTCACGATGACGCCGTCCACCACGACGCAGACCCGGCGCTCTGCCGCGCGCAGGATCGCGCCGGTGAGCATCGCGATCTCGAACCCGCCATATTCCGTCAGGGCCTCGACCGGCGTGAGCGTCGATGGCGTGCGTGCGGCGCCCTGGACGACAGCGGCGCGTTTCTGCTCCAGCCCGGCGTCGTCGAGCCCGGCGCCACGGCCGATCAGGCCCGCAAGCTCCAACCCCGCAACCTTATGGGCCAGCAGCGCGGCGCTGGCCGTGTTGCCGATGCCCATCTCGCCCAGCGCCAGCACGGTGCAGCCCTCGTCGGCCAGGCGGTCCACGATGACGGCCGCCCGCTGCAGGCAGTCCGCCGCGTCGGACGGCGTCATGGCCGGGCCATGCACCCAGTTGCGCGTCCCTAAGCCGACCTTGGCCGCGACCAGGCCGGGATGCGCCGGCAGTTCGTCCGCGACACCCGCGTCCACCACCACGACGCGTGCCCCCGCCTGCCGCGCGAACAGGCTCACGGCGGCCCGCCCGGCCAAATAGGTTCCGACCATGGCCGCGGTCACTGCGGACGGATAGGCGGAGACGCCGGACGCCACCGCGCCATGGTCGCCGGCGAACACCAGCACCACCGGGTCCGCGAACCTTGGGCGAAGCGTACCCTGAATAAGGCCGAGCTGGATCGCCAGCTCCTCGATCCGGCCCAGCGAGCCGAGCGGCTTGGCCTTCCCGTCCAGCGCGAGCCGCAGTTCGTCGCGCAACGTCACCGACCAAACAGGCGTCGCCAAAATCCGGTCTCCTGGTTGCGGCCATGGGTCACGTGCGGACGCCGGGCGGGCGGGCGCAGGGCGCTGCTGATCATGTGGCGGCCGG
>CAXTJW010000015.1:0-11420 GCA_964244305.1 uncultured Acetobacteraceae bacterium | reverse complement strand
ACGTGCGGACGCCGGGCGGGCGGGCGCAGGGCGCTGCTGATCATGTGGCGGCCGGAGTCGGCGGCAACGATCCGCTTCAGCTGGAACGCCAGGATCGCGGCGCTGTTTTCGTCGAGCGCCCTCTCATCCAACGCCGCCGCGCAGTCAGCCGCCCGGGCGAACTCCCCTGCCCGGCGCAGCATGTCGACGAGGCGCAGCGTGTCCTCCGGCCCATCCCCCTTTCCGAACAGCTCCACGGCGGCACGGCGCAAGTCGGCCGAGTCCTTGTCGGCGTCGTCAAGCGCCCAGGCAGCATGCAGCGTCGCCTCCGCCGCGCCCCTGGGGTCGCCCGTCCGCTGGCAAATCAACGCCCAGCGCAGGAACGGCATCGCCGGGCCGGGTTTGCGCAGCGCAAGGTATTCGTCCGACCGCACCACCGCGTCGGCGCCGGCCGGCAGCTTCGCGAGGTCCGAGCCGGACGCGCCGCAGCGGCGGCAGGTGGCGATCCATTGCGACAGCGTGGAACGCGCGGGCTCACCGGGCCGGTGGTCGAGGTCGGGGGCGAGTTCCGCCGTAGGCGCACGGAACGGCGGACGCGCGGGCGCTCCGCAGACGCTGCACGCCGGCTCGCTCAACGGACCTGCAATCCGGCGCGCAGCCGGTGGATTGCGCGCTCGATCCGCTCGGGCGCCTGGGCGAAACACAGGCGCAAATACCCCTCGCCCGCTTCGCCGAACGCGCTGCCGGGCGCCAGCGCCACACCATGGTCGTGCACCAGCGACAACGCGAGCGCCAGGCTATCCTGCACGCCATCGACGCCGATGAAGGCATAGAACGCGCCGTCGGGCGCCGCGAGCCGGACGCCGTTCAGCCCCGCCAAGCCCTCCAGCGCCAGTTGCCGCCCGCGGGCGCAATGGGCGCGGAACTCGCCGATGAAAGCCTCGTCCGCCAACGCTGCGAGCGCGCCGGCCTGCACGAAGGGCGCGGCCCCGCTGTGGGTCACCTCGACGATCTCGGCCACCGCGTCCCGCGCGCCGGCGGGCAGCACCATCCAGCCCAGCCGCCACCCGGTCATTGCGTAGGTCTTGCTGAAGCTGTTGCACACCATCACCCGGTCGGATGGATCGGCGATGTCGAGCAGCGATGGCGCGACGCCCGAGCCGTCGTAGACCAGCCGCGAATACACCTCGTCCGAGATCAGCCACACGCCATGCGCCCGGCACAGCTCGAGGACGGCCGCAAGCTCGGCCCCGGTCGCGGTCCAGCCGGTCGGGTTGTTGGGCGAGTTCAGCACCATCGCGCGTGCGCCCGGCAGCTTGGCCGCGAGCCGGTCCATGTCGAGGTGGAACCGGCCGTCCGGCAGCGCATCGAGCGGGAGGGCGTCGACGCTGGCGCCGCGCAGCAGGGCGGCGTTCGCCGGGTTGGGCCAAGCCGGCGTATGCAGCACCACGCGATCCCCCGCGCGCACCACCGCCGCGAGCGCCACGCTCACCGCCGTCATGCCGGACCCGGTCACCTGGATGCGGTCCTCGGCCACCGGCCGCGCGTGCAGCCGCGTCAGCATGTCGGCCAATGCGTGGCGCAGCGCCAATACGCCGCGGACGTCGGCATACAGCGCGTCGCCGCGAGCCAGGGCTGCGGTCGCGGCGGCGATGGCGGCGGCCGGGCCGGGCCGGTCGCTCTCGCCGAAGCAGAGGAACTCGGTGTCCGGACGGGCATAGGCGGCGCGCGCGACCGTTACGATGCGCGACGGCTGCAGGATGGCGATGTCCATGCCGCGTTCCTAGGCGATTGCCGGGCCCGCGGCTAGACTCTCAGCCGATCGAGGTGCCGCCGATCAGGCCCCGCAGCTTGGCGGCGATGTCGTCCGGCGCGCTCTCGTGGGTGAAGTTGGCGGCAAAGCGTCCGCGCGGGTCCATGACATAGATGATGCTGCTATGGTCCATGTCGTATTCGTCGCCGGCCTTCGGGTGCTTGGCATAGTAGACGCGGTACTCCTTTGCCACCGCGGCGACCTGCTCGGGCGTGCCGCTCAGCCCGGTGATGGGCGCGTTGAAGGCGGTGACGTAGTCCTGCATGACGGCGGGCGTATCGCGCTCCGGGTCGATGGTGATGAACAGGATGGCGACCTTGCGCTTTTCCTCGGCGCTCAGGGCATCGAGCGCGTTCGCCATGTCCGCGAGCGCCGTCGGGCAGGCGTCGGGGCAGTGGGTGTAGCCGAAATAGACCAGCATCCAGCGGCCACGGAAATCCGCATCGCTGACGTCCCGGCCATCCGCTGTGCGCAGGCGGAACGGTCCGCCGATCGGGACGGCCCCGTCGTCCTCGCGATGCAGCGTCATCCAGCCCAAAGCACCCACGAGCCCGGCCGCGAGCACCCCCGCCGGAGCCAGCAACAGCAGCTTGCGGCGATCGATCAATGCTTGTGCTCCATGGACGTGTGATCCATCGGCATGTGCCCCATGGCTGGGCCCTGTGCCCCGATGGGCGCGACCTTCACCTCCAGGTCCATCGGCGGCGCGTGCTGGAAGCGGAGCTGCAACGCGATCACTTGGCCGGCGACGAGGGGTTTGTGCAGGTCCGTGAGCATGATGTGGTAGCCGCCGGGCGCCAGCGTGACCGCCTTGCCGGCAGGCAGCGCGATGCCGTCCGTTTGCTCGCGCATGCGCATCACGTTGCCTTCCATGGTCATCTCGTGCACCTCCGCCCGGCCGGCGACGGGGCTGCTGGCGCTCATCAGGCGATCATCGGCGGGGCTGGTGAGGGTCACGTATGCGGCGCCGACCTTTTGTTGCGGCGCGGTGGCGCGCGCCCAGGGCTGCTCCGCATGGACTCCAGACGTCTGGGCCTGAGCCTGTCCAGCAATCAGCAGCCCGGCCGCAACGATCAATCCACGCATCGAAAAATCATCCCCATACAATATGCAAGCTTGTGAGCTCGCCAATGCCCATATGTGCACGCGCATGCAGCGAGTAATGCCTGCGCGCACGGGCAGGGTCGCCCGCCACAGATAACATCGAGGGAGCATGAGAATGCAATTGTTGCGCATCCCCACTCTTTGCCGTAGCGGATGCTTTGGGCTAGACGCGCCCTCGGCACATCGGATTTACTACGCGATGAACGCGCGCCGAAGGGAGACCGATGGAGCCACCTGAGGAACACCGCGACGCCAAGCGTCAAGCAGTGCTGAAGACGGCGAAGATTATCTGGGGCAGCTCGGTTATCGATTGCCTGGTGGTGGAACAGTCCGCGGCTGGGGTGCGGATAAGCACGTCGATACCGATGACCGTGCCCGATCAAGTAACGATCCGTTTGAGCGGCGGAGCCGTGCGCCCGGCGATGCGGCGATGGGCCCAAGGGACCGAGATCGGCTTTGAGTTCGCCGGGTCTGCCGGGCTGGACGCCGTTGCGACGAGTGTGGCGCTGGGCATCCTTGTGGACCTGCGCGGCATAGCCCTGAACGACATCTTCGACCGGTTGGCGGCGGCCCGGCACTTCGACGATGCGGAGCTTGGCGCCACGGCGAAGGCGGCCCAGGCGGCGATGCAGCAGCTCGAAACGGCGCTGCAGCGGCGGGCGGAGCAGGGAAAGCAGTAGCCCACCCATGCCGGACCGCCCGGCCAGGCGTGTGGGTCAGGTCCGCGGCACGAACCGATACGGGCTATCGCTCGCCAGCAGCGGATCGAGCGCCAAACGGTGCTCTAGCGGCGGGAACGCCCGGCTCCGGCAGCCCTGGCGCTCGCACAGCCGGCATGACAGGCCGATGCCCACTGCCGCGCGCTCCAGCTCGATCCCGTCCGCATAAACGAGCGCGTCCGCATGCGCCACCTCGCAGCCCATTGCGATCACATGCGTCGGCGGCGGCTCGCCCCACGCCGAGGCGCGGCCGACCACGCAGCGGGCAAAGCACAGGAATGTCGCGCCATCCGGCAGCTGCGCGACCTGCACCTGCACCTGGCTCGGCGAGGCGAAGGCCGCGTGCACGATCCAGCGCGGGCACGACCCGCCATATCGCGCGAACGGGAAGCCGGCGGCCGAAAAGCGCTTGCTGACGTTGCCCGCCGGGTCGACGCGCAGGAAGAAGAACGGCACGCCGCGGTTGCCCGACCGCTGCAGCGACGACAGCCGGTGGCACGCCTGCTCGAAACTGACGCCGAACCGGGCCGCCAGCGCGTCGACATCGTGCCGCAACGCCATCGCAGCGCTCCGCACGGGCTCGTATGGCATCAGCAGCGACCCGGCCGTGTAGTTCAGCAGCGCCAGGCGGATCACCGACCCGGCCTCTGGCGTGCTCGGCGCGATGGCCGAGACCTGCGCCTCCACCGCGTCGCGCACCTCCAGCAGAGCGAGCTGGAACGCGAGATGGAATCCCCGGCTCTCACGCGGGAGCTGTTCTGACAAAATCAGGCTGCGGGTAGCCGGGTCGTAGCGGCGGAGCGCGCCGTCCATGGGCGCCACCTGGATATGCAGGCCATGCACCCGGCGCAGGCGCTCGGCGATCGCGTGGTTCAGCTCGGCCGGCTGCGGCGGCAGGGTTGCGCCGACCGCCTCGGCCGCCGCCTCGAGGTCGGGAAAATGGTTCGAATGCTCGTGAAATGAGTCGCGCGCCTCCTCGTGCGGCAGCAGCAGGCGGCGGCCGGATGGCAGGGCGATGCCGCTGCTGTCCTCCCGCGCGACCCGCCAGGCGCGATACAACGCGAGCACCGCCCGGCCCGCCGATGGGCTGCTGCCAGCCAGCGCCGCGATCTCCGCCTCCGGAACCGGCTGGTCCAGCAGCACGTCCGCGAAAACCTCGCGCAGGCCTGCCTCGAGCTGCCGTTCCTGCGCGCCGGACAGGGTCGCGAGGTCGACCTGCAGGATCTCGGCGAGCTTGATCAGCAGGCTCGCGGTCACGGCGCGCTGCTCGTGCTCGATCAGGTTGAGGTAGCTGGCGGAGATGCCGAGCCGCACCGCGAGCGCCTGCTGCGTCATGGATTGCTCTTGGCGCAGGCGGCGGACGGTGCGGCCGATCAGGGGAGCGGCCATTTACAACCTTTACGGATTTACCGACATAATTGACAAGTTAGCGACAGCGTTGCCGCTTTGTCGAGCAGATAGGGCTGGTTCTCGCAGGCGCAATGTAAATATATGACTGCATCAACCAGGAGAGCTTCGATGCAGCCTACCCCGAACTTCGCGCCCGATGGCATGTCCAGCGGCTCCGTCCCGACGCCCGGCCAGGACCCGGAGCGGTTCGCCGGCATCGAGCGGGACTATACGGCCGCCGACGTCGCGAAGCTGTCCGGCAGCTTCCGCGTCAAGCATACCTTCGCCGAGATGGGCGCGAACCGGCTGTGGCATCTGCTGAAGACCGAGCCGTATGTCAACACGCTCGGCGCATTGACCGGCAACCAGGCCATGCAGCAGGTCCGTGCGGGCCTCAAGGCGATCTATCTGTCCGGCTGGCAGGTGGCGGCGGACGCCAACACGTCGAACGAGATGTATCCGGACCAGTCGCTGTATGCGGTGAACTCGGTGCCGCAGGTCGTGAAGAAGATCAACGCCTCGCTGCGCCGCTGCGACCAGATTGCGCAGCTCGAGGGCGACCATACGATGCATTGGATGGCGCCGATCGTCGCGGACGCCGAGGCCGGGTTCGGCGGTGCGCTGAATGCGTTCGAGCTGATGCGCGCCATGATCGAGGCGGGCGCTGCCGGCGTCCACTTCGAGGACCAGCTCGCCAGCGAGAAGAAGTGCGGCCACTTGGGCGGCAAGGTGCTGATCCCCATCAGCCAGCACATCCGCACCCTGAACGCGGCCCGGCTCGCGGCAGACGTCGAGGGCGTGCCGACCGTGCTGCTGTGCCGCACCGACGCGCACTCGGCACAGCTGCTGACGGCCGACGTCGACGAGCGCGACCGCCCGTTCCTGACCGGCGCACGCACCCCCGAGGGCTTCCACCGCATCAAGTCCGGCGTCGGCGTCGACTACGCCATCGCGCGCGGGCTGGCCTTCGCGCCGTATGCCGACCTGCTGTGGTGGGAGACGAGCGAGCCGAACCTCGAGGAGGCCAAACGCTTTGCCGACGCGATCCACGCGCAGTTCCCCGGCAAGATGCTGGCCTATAACTGCTCGCCGAGCTTCAACTGGCAGAAGAAGCTGCCGGCCGCGGACATCGCCAACTTCCAGCAGTCGATCGCGGCGATGGGCTATCGCTTCCAGTTCGTGACATTGGCCGGGTTCCATAGCCTGAACCACAGCATGTTCACCCTGGCGCGCGGCTACAAGGAGCGCGGCATGGCGGCATACTCCGAGCTGCAGCAGGCCGAGTTCGCCTCCGAGCCCGAGGGTTACACCGCGACCCGGCATCAGCGCGAGGTCGGCACCGGCTGGTTCGACGCGGTCGCCGTCGCGGCGTCGGGCGGCAAGTCCAGCACGACGGCCATGGCCGGCAGCACCGAGACGGAGCAGTTCCATGATGGGGAACCCACCCTGGCGGCGACGCACGACGAGCCGATGCAGCAGGGCGGCACGGTGCATCACGAACACGACGACGGCCTGGTGCACAGCCACACCTGGGCGGTTTCTTCACCCGATCGCTAAGACCTTGCCCTCGATCCTGCCGAGAAGCTAACAGGCGCCAGGACCTCGGAGACGCAAGGCACGACGCCGCCATGCCATGCATGGCGGCGTTTGCGTGTTCAGGTCGTCAGGACCCGGTGCGCGCAGACTGCACAGTCTCAGGCCGGGCGGTCGCCGTCGCAGCCTCGTGCTCGGCCATCGCCTCCCGGGCCTCGTCGATCAGCCGCGCCTCATGGCGGTGCACAAAGCGTATGCTCAGCACCGCGACCGTCAGCGCCACCGCCCCGATTGCGATGCCGAACGGTCCGACCAGGCGATGCACCTGGTTGCCGAGCAGGAAGGCTCCGAAACCGTAAAAACAGGTCCAGAACACCCCGCCCAATGCGTTCCATACCAGGAACCGCCGCCACGGCATGTGGTTCGCCCCGGCGAGCAGCGCCGCAAAGGTGCGCAGGAACGCGATGAAACGGCCGAAGAACACGACCTTGCCGCCATGGCGCAGGAACAGGAACTGCCCCAGCCGCTGCCGATCCAAGGTGAGGCCGATTTTCGGGCCATACCGCGCCAGCACCGGCGGCCCGAGCCGCTGCCCCAGCAGATACCCGGCGTTGTCCCCCAGGATCGCGCCGACCGCGGACGCCAGCACCACATGCTCGATGGTGATGTCGCCGGTCGTCGCGGCATACAGCGCCGCCGCGATCAGCAGGCTCTCGCCGGGCAGCGGCGCGCCCATGCTTTCGAGGAAGATCACGCCACCGACCACCCAGAAGCCGTGACGCTGAATGATGTCCGTCAGATCGAAGCCAAACAAATCCGCTACCCCGCCCGCCAACGCCGCCAGCCCGCGGCGCGCAGCCCGCACGCCGGGCACGCATCGCAGCCCCAACCCCAGTCGTGGCGATGGGTGCGGTCGCCGATGTAGCACGTATGCGTGTGCTCAATCGTCAGGTCGACGATGCCGAGCTGGTCCGCGAGCGCCCAGGTGGCGGCCTTGTCCAGCCACATCAACGGCGTTTCCAGCACGAAACGGCGCTGCATGCCGAGGTTCAGCGCGAGCTGCATGGCCTTGACCGTGTCGTCGCGGCAGTCTGGATAGCCGCTGAAGTCGGTCTCGCACATGCCGCCGACGATGCGGCGCAGGCCGCGGCGGTAGGCCAGCGCGGCGGCGTAGGTCAGGAACAGCAGGTTGCGGCCGGGCACGAAGGTGTTGGGCAGGCCGTCATCATCCATCGCGATCGCCACGTCGGACGTGAGCGCCGTCTGCCCCAAGGCCGCGAGCGATGGCGTGAGGTCGATCACGTGGTCCGGCCCGAGCCGCGCGCCCCAGCGCTGCGCCAGTAGGTCGCGCACGGGCCCGCGGCATTCCAGCTCGACCGCATGGCGCTGGCCGTAGGCGAAGCCGATCGTCTCCACCCGCGCGAACCGGTCCAGCGCCCATGCCAGGCACGCGGTGCTGTCCTGTCCGCCGCTGAATAGCACCAGAGCGCCATCCTCCATGGTTTTCCGCACTCCCGCATCCCAAGTGCCCAACATGGACCTGGATTTCACCGAAGACGAGATCACCCGGTATTCCCGCCACATCCTGCTGGCGGAGGTCGGCGGCATCGGCCAGGCCAAACTGCGCGCCGCCCGGGTGCTGGTTGTTGGCGCGGGGGGCCTCGGCAGCCCGTTGGCGCTTTACCTCGCGGCGGCCGGGGTCGGGACGATCGGGCTGATCGACGACGACATCGTGGACCTGTCGAACCTGCAGCGGCAGATCGCCCATACGACGGACCGCATCGGCCAGCCCAAGGTGCAATCCGCCGCCGCCGCCGCCCGCGCCATCAACCCGGCCGTCGCGATCGAGGCGCATCAGGCCCGGCTTCACGCAGGCAATGCATTGGACCTGATCGCCGGCTACGACCTCGTTTGCGACGGCAGCGACAATTTCGCGACGCGATTTTTGGTGTCCGACGCCTGCGTGCTGGCGCGCCGCACCCTGGTTTCCGCGGCCGTGCTGCGCTTCGACGGGCAGCTCTCGACGTTCAAGCCGCATGCCGGCGGGCCGTGCTACCGCTGCCTCTATCCAGCGCCGCCGCCGGATGGCCTGGTGCCGTCCTGCAGCGAGGCGGGCATTCTGGGCGCCGTCACCGGCGTCATGGGCAGCCTGCAGGCGACGGAAACATTGAAGGAGATCATGGGCATCGGCGAGGGCTTGTCGGGCCGCCTGCTGATCTGGGACGCGCTGACCGCCCGGGTCCGCACCGTCGGACTGCGGCGCGACCCGGCCTGCGCGGCCTGCGGCGACCAGCCGACCCTGCACGACCTGTCGGGCCATGGCTGAGCGGCTCGGCATCCTGTTGATTTCGGGCGGGCACGAACGGGCGCACTACGCCTTCCTGCTCGCCGCCGGGGCGGCCGCGATTGGGCGCGAAGTGTGCGTGTTCGCGACCAATGCCGGCTGCGCGGCGCTGTTGCAGGATTGGTCTGCCCTCGATGGCGCGGCGCGGGATGCAGCAGTGCGCGCCACCGGGGTGGCCGGGTTGGACGAGCTGCGTGAGGCCGCGGCCGAGCTGGGGGTGCGGTTGATGGCGTGCGACGCCGGGCTGCGCATGGCCGGGCTGGAGGCGGCACCGTTATGGCACGAGGTCGAGGTGGCGGGCGTGCCCAGCTTCCTCTCGGCCACCATCGGCGGCCAGATCATCACGCTGTAGACTTGACCCGGCGCCTGCCTTGTTGGCAGGGATGGCGCATGGCCGCACGCTTCATGCTCCTGATTGCAATGCTGTTGTGCGGCCGAGTCGCCGCGCAGCAGCTGCCGACGCCTCCAGCGGCGCCCGCACATAATTCGGGCAAGACCACCGCGCAGCCCACGCCGCGCGCGCCGGTACAGCCGCCGACCATCCGCCCCAGGCCCAGCATCCCGCCAAAGCGGCCCATCGTCCATCCTGCGGCGCCCGCACCCGAACCGGAGCCCGTCCCGGAGACGCCGGCCGAGCCCACCAAGGGCAGCGTCACCGGCCAGCCGCTCCCGCGGTTCGCCGCCCTGCGCGCCGACGAGGTCTATATGCGGGTCGGCCCCGGCAAGCGCTATCCGATCGACTGGGTCTATAAACGGCGCGACCTGCCGGTGCGGATCGAGCGCGAGTTCGAGGAATGGCGCCTGGTGCGGGACCAGGAAAACACCAAGGGCTGGGTGCACCAGGCCACGCTGGCGCCACGGCGGACCGGCGTCGTGATCGGCGGCGAGCGCGTGATGCGGAGCGATGGCCGGGACGACGCAGCGCCGGTCGCACGGTTGAAACCCGGCGTGATCGTGCGGCTGCGCTCGTGCGAGGCGACATCGGACTGGTGCCAGACGCAAGTCCAGGATTATCGTGGCTGGATGAAGCGCAGCGAAATCTGGGGCCTGCTGCCCGGGGAGGCCATTCAATGAACGATACATCGGCGAGCGAAAGCAAGCGCGCGCATCACGACATGGGCGGCGTTTCAAAATTCATGTGCGAGCCGATCGACACCTCCACGCACGCCCTCACGCAGTTCGACCGCGAGGTCGACGCCATCCGCGGCATCCTGAGCGCCAAGGGCGTGATGTCGGTCGACGAGCTGCGCCGCGGAATTGAGGCCATTCCGGAAAACGAGTATGCGCGGCTGTCGTATTACCAGCGCTGGATCCGGTCCATCGCCGACAACCTGCTGGCGCGCGGCGTGATCTCGGAGGCGGAGCTGCGTGCCGCTCTGGAAAGCGCATGACGCTCGCGCCCGGCGCCCGGGTTCGCGTGCGGGACGACTGGCCGGAGGCGCGCGGCCCCTGCCATATCCGCACGCCGCACTATCTGCGGGGCCATACGGGCACGGTGGTCCGGCGTCTGGGCGCGTTCCGCAACCCCGAGGACCTCGCCTTCGCCCGTCCGGCCGCGACGCTCGCGCTGTATCATGTCGCGTTCGCGCCGCGGTCGATCTGGCCGGACGCTGCCGGGGACGAGATCGTCGTCGAGCTGTATGAAAGCTGGTTGGAGGCGGCATGACTGCATTGATCGAGGCCCCGAGCGAGCGCCTGCTGGCCGGATTGAAAACCCTGCTCGCCAGCAAGGGCATTGCCACCGCCGACGAGATCGCTGCCCGCGTCGCGCAGACCGATCGCGCCAGCCCGGCCCAGGGCGCACGTATGGTGGCGCGCGCTTGGACCGATGCGGACTACCATGCCCTGTTGTTGCGCGACGGCGCGCAGGCGGCGGAGGCGATGGGCATCGCCATGCGCGGCCTGCCGCCGCTCGGAGTGCTGGAGAACACCGGCGAGGTGCATAACCTGGTCGTCTGCACGCTTTGCAGCTGCTATCCGCGGGCGGTGCTTGGCTATCCGCCGTTCTGGTTCAAATCGCCCGGCTATCGCGCCCGGGCCATTCGCGATCCGCGTGGAGTGCTCGCGGATTTCGGCACCGTACTGCCCCAGGCGACGCGCATCCGCGTGGTGGACAGCACCGCGGACTACCGCTGGATGGTGCTGCCGCAGCGTCCGCCGGGCACGGAAGGCTGGGATGCGGACCGGCTGGCGGCGCTGCTGCGCGAGGGCGACATGATCGGGGTGACGGTGCCGACGGCTGGCTAGGCCGCCAAATCCCAAACCGGCGCCCAGCCCGGATTGATGAAGCGCTGCGTCTTCGTCAGCATCGAAATCACCGCCCGGTCGGTATCGTCCAGCTCGATCCGCAGCGCGTCCAGGTTGGCCTGCTGGCTCTCGGCCCGCATCGCCTTCGGGATCGCTGCCACGCCGGGCTGATCCAGCAGCCACTTCAGCGCCACCTGCGCTGGGGTCGCATTATGCTTGCGGGCGATGGCCTGCAGTTCCTCGTGTTCGGCCAGCCGGCCCTGGGCAAGCGGCGCATAGGCCGCCACCGCCA
>CAXTJW010000014.1:0-24564 GCA_964244305.1 uncultured Acetobacteraceae bacterium | reverse complement strand
ATCATGTTGTCCTTGAACACCTGAACCGCACCAGCCATGCGGCCGATCTCATCGCGTCGACCCATACCGGGTATCTCAGCGGCCATATCGTGGTCCGCCAGCCGCCGCATCGTAGCCGTCATCTTGCCGATCGGCCCGGAGATACCACGGATCAGGGTCAACCCAACGATAAATGTGATCAGGGCTGTAAATCCGACAACTATATATGTGGCGGTAACAGTACCCTGGTAGACGGTCTTCTCATCAGCACTTGCGGTCAGACCATGTACGCGATTGTACTCGATATCCTGATCAAAGAGGGCGGACAAAGCCCAGAATGCCTCGCTTAGCTTACCTTTCCAAAGAGCGGTAGCAGCATCTTTGTCATTATTTTTGGAAGCAGCAATCAATGGACTGCGTAATTCTGAGTACTTTGCCCATAGCTCGTCGATGCGTTTAAAGATTATGGTTTCTTCGCCTGGATCCATGAATGACTCATAGTTCTTTCGTTCCTTGCCGTATGCGACAGTCAGGGCAGTGATCTGCGTCTCAACCGCCTGCATTTCAGTTGGGTCGGTCGAGAAAATGTGCCTCGAATCTCTAAGACGGATCTGTTGCATAATACTTCGCATCTCACTGGCACTTATTATGCTAGGGAAATAGTTGGCGCTTACGACTTCGCTGGCCGCGTTCATAACCCCCATCCGCTGCACCGCAAAGGCGCCGAGACAGCCCGTGATCAGAAGCACCAATCCGAAACCTGCGATAAGCTTAGCTCTGATAGTAAAACCAGAGAAAAATATTAACATAGCTGCCTGTGTGCCCCTATATACATGTGTCGATTGGCAAGCCTCGGCATCGTGCCCTGCCACCGTGCATTCTCAACTGCTCAGGATTACGAGGCATGATTACTGGATATTTTATAGGCAGATGGTTAATTATTTCCCTACTCAATCAAAATATATGGGCGTGCAACATCGATAACCGACCGCGAACTCGCCTTTTGTCCCTACAAAGCCGACACGCACGAGCTTCGTGCGTAAATTGCGGTCCGACAGCGTTGGCCACACCAGGGACGGACGTATGGGGCCGCTTCGCCGTTTTCCGGATGCTCTCCAAGGCCGATGAGCCGCGCCGCAACAAGATCCTCCGGGCGATCGGTTGAAAGCGCCATGGCATGAGGCTCCACATCCACGATCTGAAGCGTGCACCAAGGCCCATTTGCTAAGTGTTTACAGCAGTATGCTGCTGCCTTGGTCAGGCTATATCTGTGTTGTCCTGAGACTGTGAACGAACCGGAGCTGCTGCCTCCAACACCGCGGCCGCGCGCAGCACCATGCTGTCCTGACCGGGGCCAGCGACAACCTGCACGGCCAAGGGCAGGCCGGCATGCCAGCCGAACGGCACGCTGGCGGCGGGCTGCCGGGTCATGTTGAAGGGGTAGGCGTCAGGGCACCACGACCAATCGTCCTCTGCATACGGAGGCGGCGTGGCATGACCAGCACTCCAAGGCGGACAGGGGACCATGCGGCACAGCAGCGAATCATACTTGGCGTGGAAGTTGGAAGCGGCATGAGCCATCATGTCGCGTTGATGCATCGCATCCTGAAACGCCGCGCGGCTGATCTCCCCGGCTTGCGCCGCGATGAGCCGGATTACTGGATCGACAGCCTCGGCCTGTGCCGCTGGCATCAGGCGTAGGGCCTGCGCGTACATGCAACGCCAGAACATCATGAAGGGCTGAAGCGGGTCGCATGGCCAATCGGGAGCTGCAGTCTCGATGACTGCGCCGGCAGCGGCGAGCACGGCCGCTGCGGCGGCCACCTCCGCTGGCGCAAGGCGACACCGCGAGCCGCCTCAAGTGGCCAATCGATGCCGGCCGGGCCTGGTGGGTAGGGGTCGCGCGGGTCGGGCCGGGTGGCCACTGTCCACGCCAGGGCGGTATCCTCTACCGTGCACGTCATCGGACCCACCACGGCGTGGGGCCAGAACGGCGACGGTGGGGCCGGGATGCGGCCCGTACCCGGCTTTATCCCGAACACCCCGCAGAACGCCGCGGGCACCCGGATGAAGCCGGCGCCGTCCGTCCCCAGCGCGATCGGCACCTGGCCCAGCGCCAGCGCTGCCGCGGACCCGCCGGACGATCCGCCCGGCGTCAGGCGCAGGTCCCAAGGGTTGCGGGTGATGCCATGCACGAGGCTTTCCGTTACCAGCTTGCAGCCGGCATCGGGCGTCGTGGTCTTACCCAGCAGGACCGCGCCGGCCTCGCGGAAGCGGGCGACGATGGGCGCGTCCTCCGGCGGCATGAAGCCGGGCGGATAGGCCGGGGTGCCCCGGCGCATCGGCTGTCCCACCACGGCCAGCAAATCCTTCACCCCGATCGGCACGCCATCGAACGGCCCCAGTGCTTCATTACGGCGCCAACGCGCCTCGCTGGCCCGCGCGGCGGCAAGCGCGCCGGCTTACTCCACGTGGGCCCAAGCGTTCACCCGATCCTCATGCGCGCGCACCAAATCGAGCGCCTGCCGCACGGCCTCCACCGGGGACAGCGCGCCGGACGCATACAGGCCCCCCAGCGCCGCGGCGGACGGGAGCACGGCTAATACAGCTCGAAATATTCGGCGGTTTCGCCGGGCGGGATCTCGTCGCGCAGCCGGGCCATCTCCTGCATTTTCATGCGGGTGAACACCCGCATCACCTCGGGGCCAAGCATATCCGTCAACGCGTCGTCGTGCAGCAGGGAGGCGAGCGCCTCGTGCATTTCCGTCGGCAGCTTGGGCAGGTTGGGATCGAACTCCTTCGGTCCGCTCGCCGCCGGCGGCAGGACGCTGCCGGCGCGCACGCCCAGCAGGCCCGACGCGATGGTCGCCGCCGCCACGAGGTAGGGATTGGACAGGGCGGAGGGCACGCGCACCTCCAAATGCTGGCGGTGGTCCTTGCTGGCCTTGATGCGGACGGCACCGGTCCGGTCCTCCACGCCCCAGGCGATGGCGGTGGGCGCGAACAAGGCGGGGCGGATGCGGCGGTAGCAGTTCGGCGTGGGGTTCCACATCGCCTGCGCCGCGCGGGCGTGGTCCAGGATACCCTGCACGACGCTCTTCATCGTGCCGCTCATGCCGTCCGGGTCGGCCGCGTCCAGGAAGGCGTTGCGCTCGTCCTGCAGCCGGAACAGCGACAGGTGGAAGTGGCTGCACGAACCCGACAGGCCCTTGTACGGCTTGGTCATGAAGGTCGCGAGCAGCCCCTGCGTCAGCAGGTACTCTTTGACTGCATTCTTGAACACGAAGGCGCGGTCCGCGCCGGCGATACCGTCCAGCGCCGCGAAATTCAGCTCCCACTGCCCCGGCCCATGCTCGGCGTTCATGGTGATCATGTCCACGCCGCTGTCCTGCAGCACGCGGGTCAGCCGCTCCATCTCCGGCCGCCGATGGGTCGCGCCGGTGACAAAAATGGGCTGCCCGCCATAGATCGGCTGCCGTGTCGCGGCGTCCACGACATAGAACTCGTACTCGTGCCCCATCTTCACGCCGAAGCCCATCGCCGCGGCGGCGGCCAGCACGCGCTTCAGCACCATGCGGGGCGCCGCCGCCTGCGGGCGTCCGTCGTGCCACATCGTGTCGCAGATCACGCGCACGGTGTTCACCAGCCACGGCACCGGGCTGACGGCATCGGGATCGGGATCGGCGATCATCAAACAGTCGGTGAAGTTCATCTCCTCGTGGTAGCCGCAGCCCGGCACCGGCATACTGCTGCTATCCAGCGCGATGGCGCCGCCATACAGGTTCAGCCCGTCCAGCACGTAGGATTCAACGTGCCCGATCGGCAACGTCTTGCCGCGGCTGAGGCCGGCCATGTCCGGGATTTCGAAACGGACGAACTCGATGCCCCGGGCGCGCAGGGCGTCCGCGAACGCCTTTGCCGCCTCGGCCGCGTGCCGGGTCACATCCGCCTGGGCTTGCGGCCCGGCATGGCCGAGGGCGGGGCTGATGACGTTCATGGACGGTGCTCCGGGGTTACGCCGTGTTGCGTTGGGCCAGGACGCCCTGCGCGATCGCGGCGAAGTTGGTGAAGATTTGGCGCGCGGTCCCGCGCAGCTCGTCGAGATGGCTGGCGATTTCGGTCTCGAGCCGCAGCAGGGCGCCTGCGCCCATCACGCTGGCGAGCGCCTCGGCATAGGCCGGCAGCGCCCCCCATTCCCGCGCCATGCGGTCCGTCAGTTCGACATGGTGTTGCAGCCCGTAGGCGTGCCGGCCAAAGCCGAACGCCTGCACCCGGCAGCCGGGGCTGGTGGCGAGCAGGCGGGCGCCGGGCGGCAGTTCCTGCACCCCCGCCCCGTGCCACTGGAAGCACTGGCTGGCAGCCGGGATGCCGCGGAACAGCGGATCGGCCTCGACCTCGGCCGTCAGCCAAACCGTGTCCATTCCGACCTCGGGCGGGCCTTGTATCGGGCCGACCTTGCCGCCCAAGGCGCCGATCGCCGCTTTCTCCTCGCGTAGCCAGGGATGGTCCGCCTCTTGCCACACCTCCTGCGGCCCGCCCATCACCAGCATGGCGTCGAAGCCATCGAGGCCGGGGATCGTCTCGCCCTCGTCCAGCTGCACCGGGTGCCAGCGGTGCCCGGCCTCCGCCGGTGGTCGCCCAGCGCCACGTCCTCCGGACACAGGCAGAGGGACACCGCGCGGCCGGGCGGGGCGCGCATGGGCAGCGGCACGACGATCCCCTCGGCATCCAGCGCGCCGCCGTCCGCCGTCACGCGGCCGTCCAGGAACAGCATGGGCGGGGACCCGATGAACCCGCCCACGAAGCGGTGGCCGGGCTGGGCGTAGATCTCCGTCGTGGGCGCGCATTGGCGTATGCGCCCGGCGTGCATCACCGCGATGCGGTGCGCGAGCGACAGCGCCTCCACTTGGTCGTGCGTGACATAGACGATGGTCTGCCCGGTCTCGGCTTGCAGGCGGCGCAGGGTGGCGCGCATGCTGGCCTCCAGGTTGGACAGCGGCTCGTCCAGCAGCAGGATGGCGGGCTTGGTCACCAGGGTGCGGCCGATGGCGAAGCGCTGCAGCTGGCTGCCGCCCAGCGCCGCCGGGCGCGCGTCCAGCACCGGGCGCAGGTCCAGCAGGTCCGCCGCCTCGTCCATCAGGCGGGCGAGCTCCCGCCGGGGCACGCCGCGGATGCGCAGGCCGTAGCCCAGGTTGGCGCGCACCGTCATGCGCGGGAACGCGGCGTAGTCCTGGAACACCAGCCCCACCCCGCGCCGCCCGGCCGGCACGCCCAGCACGGAACGGCCGTCGATGCGGATGTCGCCGGCGTCCGGCCGATCCAGCCCCACGACCATGTTGAGCGTCGTGCTCTTGCCGCAGCCGGACGGGCCGAGCAGCGCCACGGCCTCGCCCGGCGCCACGGCGAGGTTTACGCCGTCCACCGCGGGCCGCTCGTCATACATGCGGCGTAGGCCGCCAGCACCAGCAGCGCGGCGGCCAGCACCGCCATCTCCTTCAAGCGATCGGAACGCAGGCATTTGCTCCCAACGCAGGCGGTTCCGGTGCCGTCTGCGCCCGCGGTAGTGCGAAATGGATCATGAATGCGGTACCGGAGAGCGTTGTAGGACCATTACGGAGGGACGAATGGAGCCATTGAAGCCGGGCCGTCCGCAGTGAAGCAGGGGGAGCCGGCCCCCCTCCCCTGTCGGAGTGGGCGCGGCTGACCGGGCGCCGGAGCAGGTGCTGGTCACGTCCTGCGCCTCGCATCCATAAGTCATACGACCAGGGCAGTTCTTTGTGGAGGCATCCCGTACAAGGACGCCCCTGTCATAACTCCAGGTCGCGCCCTGCATCGAGACATATTCTTCAATACTTCATGAAATTGTCACAGTACAACAGATCTCGCAAAGCATTCGTACAGAAAAATCGAATGCATAGGGACTGAGCTATGGACAGGCATTCCTCACCTTAGTTATATCCCGAGAAGCGCTATCTCATAGATTATTTGGGGTGAAGAATGAGGTCGCTTCTATCGTCTGTGTTCTTGTTTGTATTTTCATCGACTGCTGTGGGCGGCGGGGCAATGGCTCAACAATCCATGCCGCCATTGACTTACGGTGTGGGCCTGCAACCAGACGGTTCAGTCGTCGTATCCAGCAACCAAGTCCTAACCCCAGCGGGCACGCAGATCGAACTCCCGCTGTCCCGTCCCAACAGCGTGGCAATCAGGCCGGATCAAAAAACTGCCGCCGTGTTGGCCAAACCCGACAACACCAGCCCGATCAGGGTCATCGATCTCGCCGATGGAACAGAAATCCAGGAGTATGTCCCTCCCGACAAACTGACCAAAGGGTCCTATGCTGGGATCGTCTATTCCGCCGACGGCACGAAGCTCTATGCGTCCCAGGACTCCGGCAACATTCAGATCGCCGACGTGGACAAGACCGGCCTGCTCACCTTCAATCGTCAGATCCAAATCCCGCAGCCGATAAAGGGCGCCAACCCCGGCGCGCTCGCCCTGTCGAAGGACGGCAGGCTGCTGTACGTCGTCCTCAATGCGCTCAATACCCTCGGCGTCATCGATCTCTCGACAGGCACCCTGGTCAAGCAGATACCGGTTGGAAACTCCCCGCGCAGCATCCTGATCCTCGGCAATACCGCGTATGTGAGCAATGAGGGCGGGCGTGTCGCCGTGCCCGGGGATTTCACGCTCAACGGACGCGACAACGGCGCGATCCTGCTCGGGCCCGACAATATCGTCTATGCCGGGCCAGCCGGGACCGTGAAGTCCATCGATGTAGGGACGCCGATCGTCGCGGATCCGGTCACCGGCGCGGCGACGACCGGGACAGTCTCCGTCGTGGACTTGAACGCAGGCCAGACGGTGCAGGAAATCGCCGTCGGCCTGCACCCGACAGGCTTGGCCGCCGCCAACGGCTATGTCTTCGTCGCCAATACGAACAGCGACTCGATCTCGATCATCGACACCAAGTCGAAGCGGGTCGTGAGGACGGAGCACGTGCAGCCGTTCATCGGCGCCCCGTTCGGCAGTTCGCCCAATGCGCTCGCCTTTGGGTTCGGTCAGCGTCTGTTCGTGTCGTTCGGCACCAACAATGCGGTCGGCGTCTACCGGGTGTCATCCGAACGGCCGGAGGAGGCCGGTCGTCAGAGTGAATATGACCGTTCCGACCGTCTCGAACTGACGATGCAGGGGATGATCCCCACCGGCTGGTTTCCCGGCGCCATCGTGATCGATCAAGCCCGCAAGCAGCTGGTGGTCGCCAACGTAAAAGGGATCGGCTCGCTCGGCCCGGCGATGATGTCCCAAGGAGTGACAGCCCGTTCTGTCTTCGCGGAGACGGGCACGCTCTCGCTCATCCCTGTGCCGAACCAGAACCAATTGCGTAAGTATACGGAAGCGGTGCTCAAGAACAACCATGTCAGTCCACGCGCCGATCCGGTGCCAGACCCCCATGCTCCCGCGCGGGCACTTCCCCTTGTTGCCGGCGAACCCTCGCTCATCAAGCACATCTTCCTGATCATCAAGGAAAATCGCACGTTCGATCAGGTGCTTGGCGATGCGGGCCGGGGGAACGTCGATCCGAGCCTCACCATTTTTGGACAGACGGTCACTCCAAACCATCACGCACTCAGCCAGCGGTTTCCGCTGTTCGACAACTTCTATTCAAGCGGCGTGCAGTCCGCCGATGGCCACCAATGGGTCGACCAGGCCATGGCGCCGGATTATGTCGAGCGGAACGGGCCGGACGTGGCGCGCAGCTATCCCTATAACGGCGGCGACCCGCTGGCAGCGGGCGGCGGGGGCTTTCTGTGGGACGACGCCGTCGAGCACGGCGTGTCCGTGCGCGTCTATGGCGAGTACGCCGACATCGTCACTCTTGCGCCCGGCACGACCTACGGGTCCTGGTCGGACTACTACAACGACAGCCAGATCCTCGAGGGCAAGCGCGAGGGCAAACTCAGCCGGCCCATCAACCAGCGTCAGCAATCGACGCAGTTCCCGCGCCTGAACAGCCTGCTCAACCATGATTACCCGGGGTTCGACGGCGGCGTGCCCGACCAATACCGGGCAGATGTCTTCTTGCGGGAGTTCGACCAATACGTTCAGCAGAACAACCTGCCGCAGCTCGTGCTGATCGCTTTGACCGCCGACCATACGACAGGAACCGGCCCGGGTTTTCCAACCCCGAAAGCGGCGGTCGCCGACAACGATCTGGCGCTGGGCCGCATTGTCGAAGGGATCAGCCATAGCCCATACTGGCGCGAGTCGGCGATCTTCGTCGAAGAGGACGACTCGCAGGACGGCGTCGACCACGTCGACGGACACCGTCAGCCAGGCTTTGTGATCAGCCCGTATGCCCGGCAGGATGGGCTGGTCGACAGCACGTTCTACACGCAGATCAACATCGACCGGACCATCGAACAAATTCTGGGGCTGCCTCCCATGAACCAATTCGATCAAGGCGCCGCGCCGATGTTCACCGCGTTCACGGACACGCCTAATATTACGCCGTTCGGGAGTGTCGCGCCGACTTACCCGATCAATGAGCTTAACCCGGGTAAGCAAGCCGCAACCAAGCTCGAGCAGGAGTGGAGCAGGGCGTCGGTGCGGATGCTGGCGGGCAATGAACGCAAGCCGGACCAGGAGGACGAAAACATGATGAACCACCTCGTCTGGTATTCAGCGACCGGCTTTAAGAAACCCTATCCAGGTGAAACCACTGTCCTGAGACCAAGCAAGGTCCAGCATTATGCCAGGGGAGCAAAGCCGGATCGGGATTAGGCTGTTCCGACGCATGATGGTCAGAGCGATCAAGCATCAGGATCGCTCTGACCATAAAACCTGCCAAGCCGCCGCCAAAGCCTCATGCAAAGGCCTGGCGTCAACATCCCGCCGCGGTCTGTCCCGCTACATGGCCGAGAGCAACAGCCGACAGCAACCCGTTGCCGGAAAGGTAGCCCGAGGCCGCGCGGCCCGACACGCCGCAGGCTGCCCCGCCGGCGGCCAACAGGTTCGGCAGCGCCCGGCCATCGGCGCGCAGCACCGCTGCCCGGCCGTCCACCGCCAAGCCGCCCTGGGTGTGGAACAGCGCCCCAGTGACGCGGACCGCGCAGAAGGGCGGCTGCAAGGGGGAACTGCCGGCGAAGCTGCGGCCGAACCGGTCGGTGCCGCCCGCCGACTTCAGCTCGGCGACCTCGTGCAGCGCCGCCTGGAGCGCCGGCGCCGGCACCCGCATCGCGCCGGCGAGTGCCGTAGTGTCCGCAGCCGTCAGGATAACGCCGGCGGCCTCCGCCTGCCGGAAGTCCTCGAACTGCCGTGCAACTGCGGCGATGCGGGCGTCGAACACCGTCCATGCGATGCCGCCGGGCTGGCGCAGCACGTTGGCTGCCTGTTCCGAGTAGCCCTGCATCTCGTTGGAAAAGCGGTGCCCCTCGGTGTTCACCTGCACGCCGCCTTCGGTGATGGTCGCCCAGGTGATCAGGATGCCGGCCGGGTGCGCGACGGAGCCATGGCCTTGGTGTCCCGAAAGGTCGCGCGCCTGAGCGTCCAGCGCCTCGCCCCAGAGCAGCGCGTCGCCCTGGTTGCCGGGATGGCCGAAATACAGCGCATCGGCCAATTCCGGCACGTGCCGGGCCACCAGCGCCCGATTGCCGCCATAGCCGTTGCAGGCCAGCAGTAGGGCGTCGCAGCCGATCCGCTCCACGGCGCCGTTTGGGCGAGCGTAGGCCACGCCGCGCACTCGGTCGCCGGGGTCGGCATAAATCGTGCGGACGTGTGCGTCGCACAGGATATCCACCCCGGCGGCGGTCGCGGCCTGCAGCAGCCGGTCCATCAGCTCCGCGCCGGACCGGGTCGGCAGGCCGTGCATCCTGTGCGCGCTGTGGCCGGGGTAGTTGAAATCCGCGATGACGGAGAACGGCAGCCCGTGCGCGTCCGCCAGCCATTCCAGCACAATGCCGCAGCGCTGCGTCAGGCAGGCGACCAGCGCCGGGTCGGGCTCGTTGTGCGCCTTGGCCATGATGTCGGCGGCGAACTGCGCTGGGCTGTCCTCGATGCCGGCCGCGCGCTGCCACCGTGTGCCCGCCGCCGGGATCAGCCCGGCCGACAACGCGGTGGAGCCGCGCGGAATGGGGTCGCGCTCCAGCACCACCACCTCCGCCCCAGCCTCGCGCGCCGCCAGCGCCGCCACCAGGCCGGCCGCCCCGGCACCGACGATGACGACCGGCACATGCGCGTCGAACTCGACGCCATAGGCGGACTGCACGCTCATGCCAGCTCCTCCATCACGGCGGCGATGCTCGCCACGCGGCAGACCGGGCGCAGCGCGTCGATGGCGGTGGCGTGCACCGCTGGGGTGAAGGCCGCGCAGCCGTCCTCCATCACGGTTACGTCGAAGTCCCGCACATGCGCCTCCCGCACCGTCGAGGCGACGCCGCCGTTGGTGACGATGCCGCAAGCGAGCAGGCGCGTGATGCCGCAGCGGCGCAGCACCCATTCGAGGCGGCTCATGTAGAACGCGGAATACGCGACCTTTTCCACCGATAGGTCGGCCGGCTGCAGCGCGTCCACCATCTGGTGGCCCCAGGCGCCGGGGCAGAAATCGCCGCGCTTGAGGAACGGGCGCAGCGCCAGCAAATGCGGCGAGATCAGCGGCTCGCCGCCACGCCCCGGCACCAGGGTGAACTGCGTCTGCACCACCCAGCCGCCACCGGCGCGCAGCCGCCCGGCCAGCGGCTTCAGGCGGTCTGGCAGCGCCGCGATCTCCGGCGTGCCAAGCCCGGCGCGGCCATAGGCGCCGTCCGGGTGCACGAAGTCGTTCTGCAGGTCGCAAACCAGCAGGGCGGTGCCGTGCAGCGTCATGCGCGGGTCACGATCACGTTGCCGAGCCGGTCTACGCGGGCGACCAGGCCGGGGTCGATGACCGTGGTGGCGTCGGGCTGCTCCAGGATGGCGGGACCGTGGATCTCGGCGTCCACCGGCAGCGCCAGGCGGTCGTGCACCGTCGCCGCGTGCCAGCCGCCGAACCACACCTGCCGCACCCTGCGGCCGGCGGCCTCGAGCGACGCGCCGGCGTCCGGGGCCAGGGCGGCGAGGTCGAACGGCGGGCGGCGGCCGATGGCGGCGGTGCGCAGGTTCACCAGCCGGACGCCCACCCCCGGCAGCACCCGGCCGAAATCGGCACGATATGCCTGCTCGAACGCCGCGCGGATCGCATCCTCGGTAATGCCGGTGCGGCCGTCCCGCACCTGAAGCGGCAGCGGCACCGCGACGGTATGGGTCTGGCCGGCGTAGTGCATGTCGGCCTCGAACACGATGTCGATGCGCTCCACCGGCAGGCCGGCCGCCGCCACGACGGAGCGCGCCGCAGCGGCCTCGGCGACCAGGCGGCGGTCCAGTGCGCCGGCGTCCACGCCCTCCAGCACGAGGTTCACCGTCTGCACCTGGTCATGCCGGATGTCGGCGATGATGCAGCCGAGCGCCGAGGTGACGCCGGGGAAGCGCGGCACCAGCGCGGCCTTCAGCCCGACCTCGCGGATCAGCGCGCCGGCATGGAGCGCGCCCCCGCCGCCGAACGGCACTGCGGCGAAGCGCTGCGGGTCGTGGCCGCGCTCGATCGACACGAGGCGGATCGCGCCCGCCATGCGGGCGTTGGCAACGCGCACGACTGCCTCCGCGGCCTCCTCCGCATTGAGGCCGAGCGGGGCGCCGACATGCTCCAGGATGGCTTCGCGCGCCGCCGCCACATCCAGCCGGGCCAGCGCGCCGCCGATCGGGCGCTCCGCGTTGATGCGGCCCAGCACCACGTTCGCATCCGTCAGCGTCGGGCGTGTGCCGCCCTGGCCATAGCACACCGGCCCCGGGCGCGACCCGGCGCTTTCCGGACCCACCTGCAGCAGCCCGCCCGCATCGACCCGCGCCACCGAGCCGCCGCCGGCGCCGATGGTGGTGATCTCGATCATCGGCGTGCGGATCACGAGGCCGAACTCGACCGTCGCCTGCGCCGCCAGCGACACCGCGCCGCCCACCACCAGCGAAACGTCGAACGACGTGCCGCCGAGGTCGCCGGTGATCACGTCGGGGAACCCGGCCGCGGCGGCGATGGCGGCGGCGGCGATCACCCCGGCGGCCGGACCGGACAGCGCGGTCCGCACCGGCAGGCGGCGCGCAATGGAGGTCGACATCACCCCGCCATTCGATTGCACGATGTGGAAAGGCCCGGCGAACCCCTCCTCCGCCAGCGCGCGGTCCAGCTTGCCGAGGTAGCTGCCGACGACCGGCTGCAGATAGGCGTTCAGCACCGTCGTGGACGTTCGCTCGAACTCGCGGATTTCGGGCAGGATCTGCACGGAACAGGACAGGTTGCTGTTCGGCCAGACGGCCTCGGCCGCCGCCAGGGCCGCCAGCTCGTTGGCGGGGTTGGCGTAGGAGTTGACGAACACGATGGCCAGCGCCTCGGCGCCCTGATCCAGCAGGAGGCGTGCGGCGGCCTGTATGTCCGCCGGGTCGACGGGCTGGCGGATGCTGCCGTCGGCCAGGGTGCGCTCCTGCACCTCGAGGCGCATGTCGCGGTCCACCAAGGGCACGAAGTCGCCCCATAGGCCCCAGGTCTGACGCCGGTCCCGGCGGCGCATCTCCAGCACATCGCGGAACCCGGCCGTGGTGATCAGCCCGACGCGGGCGCCCTTGCGCTCCAGCAGCGCGTTGGTGCCGACCGTGGTGCCGTGCACGATGGAGCCGAGGCCGGCGACCGCGCCGAAGGACTGCAGGCCGCGCAGGAAGCCCACGGCCTCGTCACCGCGGTTGGAAGGCACCTTCGCCGTGCGGATCGTGCCGCCGGCCGCGTCGAACAGCACCATGTCGGTGAAGGTGCCGCCGACATCGACACCGACCACGCGGCTCATGCGCCGTCTCCGGGGCGCGTGACATAGCCCAGGCGCAGGTCGCGCGCCGCTGCCGCCGGGTCGCGCTCCGCCGGCGGGCCCCAGCCGCCGCCGCCGGGCGTTTCCAGCCGCACGCGCCGGCCGGCCCTCACTGTCACGTCCGTCACCTTGGACACGAGCGGCGGGCTTCGATCACCGTCATCGCCCTGCCACGCGAAGCGGTTCAGCGTGCCGGAGCCGCCGCCGCGGACGCCGAACGGCCCGACCGTGCCGCGCTCACCCAGCAGCGAGACCTGGGCGTCGGTCAGCATCTCGATCTCATATACCGCGCCGAGGCCGCCGCGATGGGCGCCGACGCCGCCGGAGTCCGGGCGGAGCGCCCATTGCGTGAACACCACGGGATAGGCGGCCTCGAGGATTTCGACCGGCGGGATGGTGGCCGTCGAGATCGGGTTGTTGGCGTGGCTGAGGCCGTCCGTTTCGGGGTTTCCGCCCATGCCGCCGCCAAAGAAGCTGAACATCACCCAGCGCGAGCCGTCGGCGCGGTGCCCGGCCAGCGACAGCGCGTTGATGGTGCCGAACGGCGCCGCCGTGGCGCGCGACGGGTCCGCCTGCGCCAGCACGCCGAGCACCACGCCGATCAGCCGCAGGATCGTCTCGGTATAGCCCGCCATCGGCCGCGGCGGCCCGGCGGCGAGCAACGTCGTGTCCGGCACCACGAACTTGATCGGGCGCAGGCAGCCGGCGTTGGCGGGCACCGCGGTGAAGACATGCTTCAGCGCCACGTAGCAAGCGGCGACCGTGGTGGCGTAGGAGATGTTGACCGGCCCCTGGGTCGGCGGAGAGGAGCGCGAGAAGTCCATCGTCATGGTGTCGCCGGCGATCGTCAGGTCGAGCGCCACCGTCAGCGGCGCGTCGGTGATGCCGTCGTTGTCGAGCACGTCCTCGAACGAGAAGGTCCCGTCCGGCAGGGCGCGGACCGCCGCCCGCATCATCGCCTCCGCCCGGTCGGAGAAGGCGTCGAAGGCCGTCGCCACCACCGCGTCGCCATACTCGTCGAGCAGCCCGTGCAACCGCCGCTCGCCGAGGTCGAGCGCGCCGAGCTGGCCGTTGAGGTCGCCCCAGTTGGAGACCGGCACGCGCGAGTTGGCGGCGAGGATGTCGAGCAGGTCGTGGTTCATGCGGTGGGCCGCGATCAGCTTGACCGGAGGGATGCGCATGCCTTCCTGGAAGCTCTCGGTGGCGCGCGGGTTGTAGCCGCCGGGCACGTTGCCGCCGATGTCCAGCCAGTGCCCGGCCGACGCCATCCAGCAAAACAGCCGGTCGCCGCGGAACACCGGGCGCACCAGGCGGAAGTCGTTGAGGTGGGTGCCGCCGGCATAGGGGTCGTTGAACAGGAAGGTGTCGCCCGGCTGCAGCCCGCCGTCGCGCGCCACCTTGCCGATCACCGCCCGCACCGCGAACGCCATCGCGCCGACGAAGATCGGCAGGCCGGACGCCCCCTGCACCAGCGTGTCGCCGGTCTCGGCGTGATACAGGCCGTGGCAGGCGTCCTTGGCCTCGGCGATGATCGGGTTGAACGCGGCCCGATACAGCGTCGCGTCCATCTCGTCGGCGATCTGCGTGAGCCGGCCGTCGAGGATGGCGAGCGTGACGGGATCGATCATGTCGCCGGCTCTTCGTAGCTGCGGCCCAGCGCCAGCATCGCGGGCGTGCCGATCAGCGCGTTCAGCGCGGTGAAGTCGAACATGCGGCCGGCGAACGGCAGGTTGCTGCCGTGTTGGGCGAGCGAGGCGTAGTAGTCCTGCGCCGTGCGGGCCAAGGCGCGTACGATGCCGCCGGGGAAGATCACAAGGCGGAAGCCCATCTCCTCCAGCAGGGCCGCCGGCAGCGGCGGGGTGTCGCCACCGTCGACGATGTTGGCCACGAGCGGGCACAGGCCGCGCAGGCCGGCCGCCACCTCCGACAGCTGCGCGCGGCTCTGCGGCGCCTCGACGAACAGCACGTCCGCCCCGGCCTCGGCATAGCGGCGCGCCCGTTCGACCGCCGGGCCGATGCCCTCCACCGCGACCGCGTCGGTGCGGGCGATGACCAGGGTATCTTCGCTGGCGCGCGCGTCCAGCGCCGCATGCAGCTTGCCGACCATCTCGGCCACGGGAATGAGCGTCTTGTCGCGCAGGTGGCCGCAGCGCTTCGGCAGCGTCTGGTCCTCGATCTGGATGGCGCTGGCGCCGGCGCGCTCGAATAGGCGCATCGTGCGCTGGACGTTGAGCGCGTTGCCGTAGCCGTTGTCGGCGTCGACGATCAGTGCGGTCGGCACGCGGTCGCGCAACAGCATGATCGTCTCGGCCACCTCGTTCATCGAGACGAGGCCGATATCGGGCCGCCCCAGCCGCGTGTAGGCGATGGCGGCGCCGGACACATACAGCGCCTCGAACCCCGCCGCCGCCGCCAACGCGGCCGTGAGCGCGTCGTAGACGCCGGGGGCGACCAGCAGGCCGGCATGCAGGCGGTCGCGCAAGGATTGGGTCATGCTCATAATCCGAGGTAGGTGCGTTTCAGTTCGGGATCGGCGCGCAGCATCGCGGCGGGGCCGGACATGGCGCAGCGGCCGTTCTCCAGCACGTAGGCGCGGTCGGCGAGGTCGAGCGACTGCACCACGTTCTGCTCGACGAGCATGATCGCCAGGCCCTCGCTGCGCAGCCGGGCGATGAGGGCGAACATCTCCTCGACCAGCAGCGGCGACAGGCCCAGCGACGGCTCGTCCAGGATCAGCAGGCGCGGCTCGGCCATCATGCCGCGGCCGATGGCCAGCATCTGCTGCTCGCCGCCCGACAGCGTGCCCGCCGCCTGGCCGGCGCGCTCGCGCAGGCGGGGAAAGGTGGCCAGCACGCGCTCCAGGTTGGCGGCGCGCCGGGGCCGGCCGCGCCGGTAGCTGCCGAGCACGAGGTTTTCGCGCACCGAGAGGTCCGGGAACACGCGCCGCCCCTCGGGCACGTGGATCAGCCCGGCGGCCACGATGCGCGGGCCCGACGCGCCGTCCGTGCGCTCCCCGGCGAAGGTGACCGTGCCGCCGCGGACCGGCACGACGCCCGACAGCGCCTTGTTCAGCGTCGTCTTGCCGACGCCGTTGGAGCCGAGCACGGCAACGATCTCGCCGGGATGCACGACAAGGTCGATGCCGCGCAGCACTTCCACTCCGCCATAGCCGGCGCGCAGGCCCTGGACCGCAAGCAATGGCGCGTCAGCCATGGGCGGCCATCCGCGCGGCGGCGCCGGCGCCGAGATAGGCCTCGATGACGGCCGGGTCCTCGCAGACCTGGCGCGGCGGGCCGGCGGCGATCATGCGGCCCTGCGCCAGCACGTGCACGTGGCTGCACAGCTGCATCACCGCCTGCATCACGTGCTCGATCATCAGGATCGTCACCCCGCTCTCGCACACGCCGCGCAGCACCGGCAGCATGCCGTCGATCTCCGACGGGTTCAGCCCGGCCAGCACTTCGTCCAGGAGCAGCAGCTTGGGCTCGGTCGCCAGCGCGCGCGCCAGCTCCAGCCGTTTGCGCCCGGCCACCGTGAGGGCGGCGGCGGGCTTGTCCAGCTCCGGCGTCAGCCCGACGCGGGACGCGACACCGGCCGCGCGGTCCAGCGCCTCGGCGCGGCCGGAGTGGCGCAAATGCGCGCCCACGGCGATGTTCTCCCGCACCGACAGGCCGGCGAAGGGCTGCACGATCTGGAAGGTGCGGACCACCCCGCGCCGCGCCCGCAGATGCGCCGCCTCATTCGTCACGTCCACGCCCTCGAGGACGATACGCCCGGCGCTGGGCGGGATGAAGCCGGCGACCATGGCGAACAGCGTGGTCTTGCCGGCGCCGTTCGGCCCGATCAGGCCGGTGATGGTCCCGCGCTGCACCGCGAGCGAGGCCTCCGCCACCGCGAGCAGGCCGCCGAACCGCTTGCTGACGCCCTGCACGGACAGCATCAGGCGCGCCTGCCGACGAGGCCGCCGGGCATGAAGGCGATGGCGGCCACCAGCATCAGGCCGAACAGCACCTGATCGACCCCGGGGACCGGACCGGCCACGAGCCGGGTCAGCTGGCCGAGGCCCTCCAGCGCGATGGCGCCGACCACGGGCCCCAGCACGGTGCCGACGCCGCCGACGACCGGCGCCAGCAAGGCCGCGACCGATACGCCGGTGCCGTAGGCGAGGCCGGCGTCGATATACAGATAGTATTGCACATACAGGACGCCCGCGGCGGCGGTGATCGCGGCGGACAGGGTGATGGCCCGCAGCTTGGTGGCGAAGGCGTCGATGCCGAGCGCGCGGGCCGCCTCCTCGTTCTCCCGGACCGCGGCGAGCTGCGCGCCGAAGCGGGAGCGGCCGATGGACCAGGTGAGCAGCAGCGCCGCCGCGACGCAGCCGAGGGCCACGTAGAAGAACGTGGCGCGGCTGGCGAACTGGAAGTTCCCGGCGCGCACGTCGAGCCGCAACAGCAGCCCGGCCGCGCCGCCGGTGAACGGGGCGGCGTTGGCGAGGATGCGCAGCACCTCGGCGAAGGCGAGCGTGACCAGCGCGAAATAGGAGCCGCGCAGCCCGGCGCGGAAGCTCAGGAACCCGACCGCCGCGCCAACCAGCGCCCCGGCCGCCACGCCCAGCGCCGCCCCCGCCCAGGCGTTCACGCCGTAATGCTGCTGCAGCAGCGCCGTGACATAGGCGCCGGTGCCGTAGAACGCGGCGTGGCCGAACGACAACTGGCCGCCGAGGCCGCCCAGCAGGTTCCAGCCCTGCGCCGCCAGCGCCATGATCAGCGCGCCGACCATGAAGTTCAGCGCCGTGTTGTCCGATGTCACCGCCGGCACCGCCGCCAGTGCCGCGACGACGGCCAGGATAGGCCAGCCCTTCATGCGCGCGCGCCGAACAGCCCGGCCGGGCGCAGCAGCAGCACGAGGATGAAGATCAGGAACACGCCGACCTGGCCGAGGCTGTCGCCCAGGAACAACCCGCTGAGGCTTTCCACGACGCCGACCGCCAGGCCGCCGATCACCGCCCCGGGGATCGAACCCATGCCGCCCAGCACGACGACCGTGAACGCAATCAGGACGAACGCCTCGCCGACCCGCGGGTTGACGTAGTAGCTCGGCATCAGCAGCCCGGCCGCCACCGCGAGGCAGGCGCAGCCGAGGCCGAAGGTGACGGCGAAGATGTGGCGCACGTCGATGCCCACCAGGCGCGCGCCCAGGTCCTCGCGCGCCACCGCGCGGATCGCGCGCCCGGTGTCGGTGAGGGCCAGCAGCGCCCAGAGCAATGCGGCCACAACCACGGCCACGGCAAAGCCGATCAGGCGCGGCTGGGACAGCAGCATGGGGCCGACCGCCACGACCTCGAACGCATCGCCGCTGTCGAGCGAGCGCGTGTCGGCATGGAACAGCACGAGCAGGCCGTTCTGGATCGCGATCGCCAGGCCCAGCGTGACCAGCAGCACGTTGCCGTCTCGCCCGCCGCTGGCCGGGCCGATGACGAAGCGCTGCAGGGCGTAGCCGATGGCGAAGAAGCCGGGCACGAGCGGGACGATGGCGACGTAGGGGCCGATGCCGAAGGCGGCACCCAGCCCCCACACCGCGAACATCGCGCAGGTCAGCAGCGCGCCGTGGGCGAAGTTGATGATGTGCAGCACGCCGTAGATCAGCGTGAGGCCGAGCGCCACCAGCGCATAGACGGCGCCGGTGAGCATCCCGTTGACCACGGCCTCGGCGACGATCGCGGGCGAGTACACCGCGATGCGTCAGGCCACGGGGAACACGGGCTTGGCGTCGGCGAAGGCGGCGGGGAAGATGACCTTGACGTCGCCGCCCTGGACCTGGGTGTTGACCGGGCTCGCGCCCTCGTTCTGGCCGCCGACGAAATGCGTCGGGCCGTATGGCATGATGTGGCCGGCGAAGCTCGAACCGGCGAGCGCCTCAATCAGCTTGGCGCGATCCGTGCTGCCGGCGCGGCCGAGCGCGTCGGCCACCAGCAGCACGCAGGAATAGTTCAGCATGACGTTATAGGCGAACGACTTGCCCTGCGCCTCGACCGCCTTGCGCAAGGCCTGGGTCTTCGGATTGCGCGGGTCGGCCCAGTGGTTGCAGTCCAGCAGGCCCTCGGCCAAGGCCGGGAACTCCTTGACGAAGCGGTAGTTCGACGCCGCGCCGTTCAGCACGCCGTAGATGCCCTTCGGCTTGATGCGCTGCTGCTGCAGGGTGCGGGCGAGCAGCACGAACTCGGCGTAGTAGTCGGACGGCAGGATCAGGTCGGGCGCCAAGGAGCGGATGCGCAGCGCGATGTTGCTCATGTCGCGCGCCGGCGTCGGATGGGCGATGGTGTCCAGCACCTCGAAGCCGCGCTTCGGCAGCTCGGCCTGCATGAGCTTGGCGAGCCCGCTGCCGAACAGCCCGTCCTCGTGCACCAGCACCACGGTTTTCGCGGGCTTGCCGGCGGCGTCGTTCAGCGTGGCCAGGTTGTCGAGCGCGACCGAGGCCACCTTGCCGAAACCCGGCGCGAAGCGGAACGTGTTGGTGAGCCCGCGCGTGACGATGCTGTCGGACACGCCGACATCCACCACGTAAGGCAAGCCGTAGCGCGCCGCCGCCTGGCTGGCCGCCAGGCAGATCGGGCTGGCGAAGCCGCCGACGACCGCGCAGACGCCCTCCGACTGCATCCGCTCCACCTCCTGCGTGCCGGCGTCGGGGGTCGAGCGGGCGTCGCCGAACACCATCTCCAACCGCGCGCCGCCGAGGCCGGGGATGCCGCCGCCGGCATTGACCTCGTCGATGGCGAGCTGGGCGCCAAGGCGGCCGAGGTCGCCGTCCTGCGCCAGCGCGCCGGTGACCGGCTGCAGGATGCCGAGCTTCACCGTGGCCGGCTGCGCCCGCAAGATCGGGGGCGCCGCGAGGACGGCGGCGGCGGTCAGCACGGCACGGCGCGTCGGTTGGCTCATGGCACTGTCTTTCGTGGGGACGGGCTCGGCCGCCAGCGCCGCCGGTCGGCAGCGCCGGTGCGAGTAAGTTCCAGGTGGAAGGCGAAACGGTCGGGACGGTAAAGCGCGTGGAGGTGTTCGACCCCTGCCCCGCCCGCATCGTGCACCACGCGGGTGAGCGACAGCAGCGGCGCCCCGACCTCGAGCCGCAGCGCCTCGGCCACGTCGGGGCCGGCCAACGTCGCGCTGATCGCCTGGCTCGCGCGGGCCGCCACGATGCCGGAGCGCTCCAGCAGGATAAGCAGCGGCACCGTCGCCAAATCAGCCTCGGCATAGGTGACGCCGATGCGCTCGGGCACATGGGTCGTGAGGTAGGAGAACGGTTCGCCCTCGACCGTCCGCACGCGCACCGAGCGCTGCGTGCGCTCCTGCGCAGCCAAGCCCAGCGCCGTGGCGACGGCCTCGGGCGGCACGCCGTAGGCGAAGGACAGCAGCCGCACGCCGGTGCCCTGCCCCATGGCCTTCAGGTGCGCGAACACGTCGGCCAGGTCGGCGCCAATCACCGTGCTCACGCCGCCATCGACCACGAAGGTGCCGGCCCCGACCCGGCGCCGTACCATGCCCTCGCGGGCCAGGCGGTCCAGCGCCCGGCGTATGGTGATGCGGGAGACGCCTTGCTCGGCCGCTAGCGTCGGCTCGCCGGGCAGGCGCGACCCGGCCCTCAGGTCGCCGCACGCGATCCGCTCCCTCAGCATCAGGTAGATCCTGCGCGCCTTGAACGATTCGGCGGCGACGTTCAACTTGCTGTCCTTCAAACGGGCTATAAGCTGTCTAGCTTATGGGACAACCGGATGGCGTCAATCCCATCGTTCCAGGCGGGACTGACGGCCCAGTGGGGGCGCAATGGGAAAGCAGGCGATGTCCGCACGAACGATGTTCGACAAAATCTGGGACGCCCACATGGTCGCCGACCTCGGCAGCGGCTGGTCGCTGCTGCATGTGGACCGGCACTTGCTGCACGACCTGTCCGGCGGCCGGGCGCTCACGGACGTGCTGGAGCGCGGCCTGGCCGTCCGCAACCCGGAGCTTGCCTTCGCCACCCCCGACCACGCCGTGTCCAGCGCGCCGGACCGCCTGCATAACGGCTTCGCGCCGGGCGAGCGCCTGCGTGCCGGGCTGCGCGGGCAGGCGCAGGCAACCGGCATCCGCTTCTTCGACCTCGGCCAGGACGGGCACGGGATCGTGCATGTTATGGGGCCGGAGCTGGGCATCGTGCTGCCCGGCGTCACGCTGATCTGCGGCGACAGCCACACCTGCACCAATGGTGGCCTGGGGGCGCTGGCGTTCGGGGTCGGCTCGTCGGAGCTGACCCATGCGCTGGCGACGCAGACGCTGCGTCAGCGCCGGCCGCGGCGGATGCGGGTGCGCTACGACGGCGCGCTTGGGCCGGGCGTGACGCCGAAGGACCTCGTGCTGCACCTGATCGGGCGCTTGGGCGCCTCGGGCGGCGCGGGCTTCGCGGTCGAGTATGCCGGCGCCGCGATCCGCGCGCTGGGGATCGAGGGGCGCATGACGATCTGCAACCTGTCGGTCGAGATGGGCGCCAAGATCGGCATGGTGGCGCCCGACGACACGACGTTCGAGTATATCGCCGGGCGCCGCTTCGCCCCGTCGGGTGCGCTGTTCGACCGCGCGGTCGAGCATTGGCGCACGCTGCCGAGCGACGGCGATGCCGCATTCGACCGCGAGGAAGCCGTGGATGCCGCCGCCGTGCCGCCCACCGTGACGTGGGGCACCAGCCCGGAGCACGCCATCGCCATCGACGGCGCCATCCCCGACCCGGCCGACGCCATCGACGCCGCGCAGCGCCAATCCTGGAGCGCGGCACTTGACTACATGGGCCTCGTGCCGGGCCAGAGGCTTGCAGGCACCAAGGTCGATTGGGTGTTCATCGGCTCCTGCACCAACAGCCGCCTGTCGGACCTGCGCGATGCCGCCGCCGTCGCGCGGGGCCGCCATGTGGCGGACGGCGTCACGGCATGGGTCGTGCCGGGATCGGAGCGCGTCCGGCGGGATGCCGAAGCCGAGGGCCTCGATCGCGTGTTCCGCGACGCCGGCTTCGCTTGGCGGCAGCCGGGGTGCAGCATGTGCGTGGCCGCCAACGGCGAACGCGTGCCGCCGGGGAGCCGCGCGGTATCGACCTCCAACCGCAACTTCGTCGGCCGGCAGGGGCCAGGGGCCCGCACCCACCTGGCCAGCCCGGCGATGGCGGTGGCCGCCGCGGTCACGGGCGCCATCGCCGACGTCCGAAGGCTTTGATAGGATGCACGGTCATGCAGGGCTTCACCACGCTGACCGGCATCGCGGCGCCGTTGATGCGCGACAAC
This sequence comes from uncultured Acetobacteraceae bacterium, assembly GCA_964244305.1. Taxonomy (GTDB): domain Bacteria; phylum Pseudomonadota; class Alphaproteobacteria; order Acetobacterales; family Acetobacteraceae; genus CAHJXG01. The sequence continues at coordinate 2,361 of CAXTJW010000014.1, read as the reverse complement.
ATCGACACCGATATCATCATCCGCATCGATCGGTTGACCGGCACGACGAAGGCCAGCATGGGCGCCGTGGCGTTCGAGGCCTGGCGGTTCCTGCCGGACGGCCGCGAGAACCCGGACTTCGTGCTGAACCGGCCGGAGTTCCGCGGCGCGCCCATCCTGGTGACCGGCGCGAACTTCGGCTGCGGCTCGTCGCGGGAGGGTGCGGTGTGGGCGATGATGGGCATGGGGCTGCGCTGCGTGATTGCCGACAGCTTCGGCGACATCTTCTTCAACAACTGCTTTCAAAACGGGCTGCTGCCGATTTGCCTACCGGCCGACGTGATACGGCGCCTGGCGGAGCAGTGCACCGGCGGCGCCCAGGTGACGGTGGACCTCGAGCGTCAGGGCGTCGTGTTCCCGGATGGCGAACGGACGGCGTTCGCCATCGAACCCATACGCCGGACCGCGATGCTGGAAGGGTTGGACGACATCGGCCTGACGCTGAAGCACGCCGACGCCATCGCTGCCTATCAGGCCACGGACCGCGCCGCGCGCCCCTGGGTTTGGCAGGTCGGCGATCCCTGATCCGGGCATCGGCGTTGGCGGCCTATCCGGCATGACAATTGCGTTCTTTCCTCACCGTGGCTTCCGCCGCCGCCTTTACGGGCGGCAGACACTTTCATCGCATACCGAATTCCTTCACTCTTTCGCCGCAGCATAGGAGACACCATGGCCTGGCGCTTGGGCGTGGATTCTGGCGGGACCTTCACCGACCTCTGCCTGTTCGACGATGCGACGGGCCGGGTCGAGGTCTGGAAGGTGCCGTCCACGCCGGACGACCCGAGCCGCGGCATCGCCGAGGGCGTCAACGAGAGCCTGGGGCGCGTCGGGGCCGGCCTCGCGGACGTCGAGTATTTCGGCCATGGCACCACGGTGGCGACCAATGCGCTGATCCAGCTGCGCGGGGTCCGCACCGGGCTGATCACGACGGACGGGTTCCGCGACCTGCTGGAGATCGGGCGGCAGAAACGGCCGGACCTTTACGACATGCAGGCGGACAAGCCGCAGACGCTGGTCAGCCGCGACCTTCGGCTTGAAGTGGTCGAGCGCGTGCGGCACGACGGCTCCGTGGAGCACGCGCTGGACGAGGACGCGCTGCGCCGGGCGGCCGAGGCATTGCGCGACGCCGGCGTGCAGGCGGTCGCGATCTGTTTCCTGTATTCCTTCCTGCGCCCGGCGCACGAGCAGCGCGCGCACGCGATCGTGGCCGAAGTGCTGCCGGATGCGTTCATCTCGACCTCGCACGAGGTCGCGCCCGAGTTCCGCGAGTACGAGCGGATGAGCTCGGCCGTGGTCAACGCCTATTTGGGCCCGGTGATGCAGCGCTACATCCGCCGCCTGGGCGCCCGGCTGCAGGAGGGCGGCCTGCGCGCCACGCCGCACCTCACGCAGTCGAACGGCGGCGTCATCGGCTTCGAGCAGGCGGCGCGGCTGCCGGTCCGCACCATCCTGTCGGGGCCGAGCACGGGAGTGGTGGCAGCGCAGGCGCTGGCGTCCATGGTGGGCATCCCGGAGCTGATCACCTTCGACATGGGCGGCACCAGCACGGACGTGGCGCTGCTGCCGGGCGGCCAGTGCCGGCTGGCCAGCGAGGCGGTGGTGCACGGCTATCCGATCAAGGCGCCGATGCTCGATATCCACACCGTCGGCGCGGGCGGCGGCAGCATCGCCTTCATCGACAGCGGCGGCTTGCTGAAGGTCGGCCCGCGCAGCGCCGGGGCCGATCCGGGTCCGGTGTGCTACGGCCGCGGCAGCACGGAGCCCAGTGTTACCGACGCGAACGTGGTGCTGCAGACGCTGAACCCCACGCACCTGCTGGGCGGCCGCATGGCGGTGCGGCAGGACTTGGCCCGCGCTGCGATCGGACGGCTGGCGGAGCGGCTCGGCCTCGATGTGATGGCGACGGCGCAGGGCATCATCTCGGTCGTGACGGCCAACATGGTGCGCGCCATCCGCGTCATCAGCGTGCAGCGCGGCTACGACCCGCGCGATTACACGCTGATGGCGTTCGGCGGCGCCGGGCCGCTGCATGCGGCGCGGCTGGCGCGCGAGCTCGACATCCCGCGCATCCTGGTGCCGCGCAATCCCGGGATCCTCTGCGCCATGGGGCTGCTGCTGACGGACCTGCGCGCGGACTTCGCGAGCACGAAGCTGGTGGCGCTCGGGGCGGCGGCGCAGCCGGAGGTCGCAGCCGCCTTCGACGGGCTGCTGGCGCAGGCGGCGGCATGGTTCGACGACGAGCATATCCCGCCGGATGCGCGGCAGACGATCCGCACGGTCGACATGCGCTACGCCGGGCAGAACTACGAGCTGCCGATTCCC
>CAXTJW010000013.1:17318-24713 GCA_964244305.1 uncultured Acetobacteraceae bacterium | reverse complement strand
CCCACAAGCACCTCAAGCTTGCGCGTCTACCATTTCGCCACGACCGCATCGTGCCCGGGCCGGCTCGTGGCCCTGGGTTGGCGGCGTATAGCGGATGACGCCGCTCGATTCAACTGCGTCCGCCGCAAGCGGTGCGCTGGATTGGCGCATCGAGGACCGGCTGCTGCCCTACCCCGAGGCGCTGGCGGCGATGCAGGCCCGTGCGGACGCGATCCGCGCTGGCCGGGCCGATGAGCAGGTTTGGCTGGTCGAGCATCCGCCGCTGTATACCGCGGGCACCTCGGCGAAGCCCGGGGACCTCGCGGACCCCGGCCGTTTTCCGACGTATGCCGCCGGGCGCGGCGGGCAATGGACCTATCACGGACCCGGCCAGCGCACCGCCTACGTCATGCTCGACCTCACGCGTCCGCACGGCAGCGTCCGCCCGCGCGATGTCCGCGCCTTCGTGCACGGGCTGGAGGAGTGGCTGATCCGCGCACTCGACCGGTTCAACGTGCGGGGCGAGCGGCGGGACGGCCGGGTCGGCATCTGGGTCGCGGACCGCGCGGCCGGCACGGAGGCGAAAATCGCCGCGATCGGCGTCCGCGTCACCCGCTGGGTAAGCTGGCACGGCGTGGCGCTGAACGTCGATCCGGACCTGGCGCATTTCGGAGGGATCGTGCCCTGCGGCATCCAGGGGCACGGGGTTACGAGCCTGCACGCGCTCGGCTTGCCGGTAACGATGGCCGACGCGGACGTGGCGCTGCGGGCGGCTTGGGGCGAGGTGTTCGGGACATGATTGAGGCGGGGCGCCGCAGATTTGTGCAAGATGGCAGCAAGTGGATGCAGGAGGCAGCATGCCTGACGGTCTATATGAACGTGACGTCCTGATTTGGTCCGAGCGGCAGGCAGACCTGCTGCGACGCTTGGCGGCCGGCGAGCGGGTAAACGAAATGGTGGACTGGCCCAACGTGATCGAGGAGTTGGAAGCCGTCGGCCGGTCGGAACTGCGCAGCTGCAAGAGCCTGTTGCGCAGATCTTTGGTGCATTTGCTTAAGCTGGCAGCGTGGCGCGACAGCAAAGCTGCGTCCCACTGGCGAGGGGAGATCATTGGGTTCCTTGCCGACGCGCAGTACGGCTTTTCGCCATCCATGCGGCAGCGAATAGTCCTTGGCGATCTATACGCGAGGGCGCTGCGCCAGGTGCGCGCCGGGACGGACGACGCCGGCGAGCCGCGTACGCTGCCGGAGGCATGCCCGTTCGCGTTGGATGACCTGCTCGATGCCAATGCCGATGTAAAAACTCTGGTGGACCGGATCTGAGGCGATGCTTGGCAGCGGAGGCGGTCCGGGCCTGCGCGTCCATGGCGAACGTCGGGCATCAAGGCTGTTCGCCGCGTTCGTCGCTCCGGTGCTGGCCTGCGCATCGTGCTCGCATAACGCGCCACCCGCTGCGATCCTGGATGCCGGCAAGGTGGCGTCCGTCGTCGTCGGCCGCTCGTCGCGGACCGACGTGTTCGCCGCCTTGGGACAGCCCAGCCGCACGGAGCGCAACGCACTCGGCGAGGCCTGGGTCTATGAAGCGAGGACTGGAGATGCCGGCGGCAATGGCCTGATGAACGGCGTGTCGGCCGCCACCGGGGTGGTCGGCGCGTTCGTGCCCTATGCGGGCCTCGTTGGGTCCGGCCTTGGGTTGGCGGGCGTCGCCATGGACGGGACGCGCGCAGAGCCACAGGCTGTCATGTTAGCGGTGCTATTCCGGGATGATGGCGTGGTGCGGGACTGCACCTACTCCAGCACGGCCGCTCCGGTTGGTGTGGCCGGGTCCGCTGCAGATGCGGCAGAGCTTGTGGATTGTCAGAGGCCTGCCGCGAGCGCTGCACGCGCTCTGTAGGGCTGCGCGGCGCGGCAAGCGTCGGCCTGCCACGCCGACGTCGGCTGCGGTAGTGTTTTCCGTTTTGCCGTCCGGAGATCATCCTCTCGATTTTCGCGCGCGTTGCCAGTTGTCGGCTTTCAGATGGGTCGCTGGTAGGAGCGGCCATAACTCAAGTGTATGGTGGTCGCGATGGATTTGCAGCTCAGGGGAAAACGCGCGCTGGTCAGCGGCAGCAGCATCGGCATTGGCGAGGTCATAGCGCGAACTCTGGCAAAAGAGGGTGTAGCCGTCGCGATCCACGGCCGCGATCCCGACCGGGCGCAGTCCGTTGCGACGACGATCAAGAGCCAGGGTGGCGCAGCAGTCGTCGTGACTGGCGACCTGACCGACGACAGCGCCGTCACAAGGATCGTCGCGGAAAGCGAACGCTTGCTCGGCGGCGTGGACATCCTTGTCAACAATGCTGGCGGATCGGGCGAGAAGCACGTCTGGGAGCACACGCCAACCGCGGCGTGGATCGCCGCGTTCGACCGCAACGTCATGGCGGCGGTCCGGCTGACCACGCTCCTGCTGCCGAAGATGCGCGCCGCGCGCTGGGGCCGCGTCGTGAACGTCTCCAGCCTTGCCGGGGTTTGGCCGCCGGCGACCGGGCCAGATTATTCGGCCGCGAAGGCTGCCATGAACAACCTTACAAAATCGCTGTCCAAGGCGGCGGCAGGCGATGGGATAACGGTCAACGCCATCTCGCCAGGCACGATCCTCACGCCGAAGCTCGAAGCCGCTTTCCGCAAGATGGCGGGCGAGAAAGGCTTGGCCGCTGCCGACGCGCCATGGACGGAAATAGAGCGCGCCATCCTGCCGATCGTGCTCGATGTCCCGACGGGAACGGTTGGCCGGCCGGAGGACATTGGCAGGGCCGTCGCCTTCCTGTGCAGCCCATTGACCGGCTATATAACGGGGATCGACCTGCATGTGGACGGTGGCGCCATGCCGGCGCTCTAACCCGGGATAGCCTGGGACGGCGGCAAACTGTCCGTTTGAGGCTCATCTGACAGTCAGGCACGACTGCAGAAGCTCACACCCAGCTAAACTTCACATACCCGAAATCGCCGCGACAACAAACAGCCTACCCCGGTCCGAAGTACATAATCACCCCCGCCGTATCCCCCAAAACAACGGCATGCCCTGCAAACCCCCAGTCAAGCCCCGTGACCAAGCCGTCGGCTGAAAAAACTGCCCGAGCGGCAAGAACGGCACGTCCTCGAACGCCTGCCCCTGCAGATCCGCCGCAATGCGCCGCTGGCTCGCGACGTCCGGCGCCGCCAGCCAGGCGTCGCGCAGCGCCTCCAGCCGCGGCGCGGTCGGCCAGCCGAACCAGCCGTCGCCGCCGATGCCGCGCAGCGCCGGGTTGCTGGCCGGGCTCGCCATGTCGGCGCCGGTGAACGTGGTGATGAACACGCTCCAGCCCCCCTGCCCCGGCGCCGCCTTGCTCGCCCGGCGCTGGATCACGCTGCCCCAGTCCATCTCCTGCACGTCGACGTTCATGCCGCAGCGCTGCAGCAAGTCCGAGGCGACGGCGGCCAAGGCGGCGATGCGCGGATAGTCGCCTGGGCTCATCAGCACCACGCGTTCCCCGGCATAGCCGGCCGCCTGTATGGCCCGCCGCGCTGCGTCGGCGTCGCGCGGGCCATTGAGCACCTCCAGCCCCCGATCGCTCGCCATCGGCGTGCCCGGCGCGAAGAAGCCGACCCCGCTCCGCCAGTATGTCTCCTGGTCGCCGGCGACGGCGCGCATGAAGTCGGTCTGGTCCAACGCGAGCAGCAGCGCCCGGCGTATGGCCGGGTTGTCGAACGGCGGATGCAGCGCGTTCATGCGCAGCAGGCCGATGTTGCCAGTCACTTCAACCACCGGCGTCACGATCCCCGGATCGCGCGCCAGCATCGGCAGCAGGTCGAACAGCGGCTGCTCCCACCAATCCGCCTCGCCCCGCTGCAGCGCCGCCGCCGCCGTGGCGCCATCGGGGATCACGGTCCACTCGACCCGGTCGAAATGCACCACCTTCGGACCCGCCGTCCAATCCGCGACGCCATCCTCCCGAGGCTGATATCCCTCGAACCGGGCATAGGCGACGCGGGCGCCCGACACGCGCTCGTCCGCCAGGAAGCGGAACGGGCCGCTGCCGACCATCTCCGTCACCTGCTTGAACGGATCGGTGGCGGCCAGGCGCTCGGGCATGATCGGCAGCATGTTGATGCCGATCTTCCCCAGCGCGTCCGGCAGCCACGGGCAGGGTGCGCGCAGGCGGAACACGATGGTGCGGTCGTCCGCCGCCGCGAGCTCATCCGTCGCGCGCATCAGGGTCTGGCCAAAGGCGTCCCGCCGGCCCCAGCGGCGGATGCTGGCGACGCAATCGCGCGCGAGCACCGGTTCGCCGTCATGGAAGCGCAGCCCGCCCCGCAATCGCAGCCGCCATTCGAGGCCGTCCCGCCCGGTCGTGGCGCCCTCGACCATCTGCGGCTGGGTGCGGAAGCCGCTGTCTTGGCCATACAGCGTGTCGAACACCATGTAGCCGTGATTGCGGGTGACGTAGACAGAGGTCCAAACCGGATCGAGGGCCGCGAGGTCGGCCTGCGGGATGAAGCGCAGGACGCGGGAGGCCTCGGCCTTGACGATGCTTGGCGCGGCCATGGCGCCGATGGAGGCTGCAAGGAGCATACGGCGGCGCATTGGCACTCGCTTCAAACCATGAATTCGCTGCTGAGACGGACGTTGGATGGTGCGCCGCATTGCCGGCATCTGCCAGTATGCCCGCCATCACAAAGCCTCGCGGGAGAAGAATTGGTCAAGGGATCGCAAGCCTGGGTTCGTGCGCTCAGCGCCATCTCGGGATTGGCCGAAGACGGGCGCACGCTGCCGCAGCGCCTGCCGGAGCTTGCGGAGCGCTTCGGGCCGCAGCCGGCGCTGATCTCCGAAACCGGTTCCTTGACCTACGCCGGCCTGGCGGCGCGATCGAACCAATATGGCCGCTGGGCACAGCAGCAGGGGCTCGGCCACGGCGAGGTCGTCTGCCTGCTGATGCCCAACCGCGCCGAGTATGCCGCGATCTGGCTCGGCATCGGCGGTGTCGGAGGGGTGGCGGCGCTGCTGAACACTGGGCTGCGGCACGAGGCGCTGATCCACGCCATCGCCATCGTCGCCCCGCGGCATGTGATCGCCGATGCGACGTTGGCCGACACGCTGGACGCGGTGCGCCCGCGCCTGCCGCCGGGCACGACGTGCTGGGTGCATGGGGCCGAACGCCCGGGCTGGCCGCGCATCGACGTCGCCGCGTTGCCGGACGGCCCCGTCGAGCCAGGCCAGCAACCCAAGCTGACGGACCGCGCGCTGCACATCTACACTTCGGGCACCACCGGGCTGCCGAAGGCGGTCAACATCAGCCATGCACGGGTGCTGGAGTGGAGCTTGTGGTTCGCCGGGTTGATGGATATCGGGCCGGACGACCGGATGTACGACTGCCTGCCGATGTATCACAGCATCGGCGGTGTGGTCGCGGTCGGCGCGATGCTGGTGCATGGCGGCTCCGTGCTGATCCGGCCGGGCTTCTCGGCGTCGCGGTTCTGGGACGATGTGGCGGACGGCGGCTGCACCGTGTTCCAGTACATCGGCGAGCTGTGCCGCTATTTGGTCAACAGCCCCGCCCACCCGCGGGAACGCGCGCACAGCCTGCGCCTCGCCTGCGGCAACGGGCTGCAGGTGGAGGTCTGGGCCCGGTTCGCCGAACGCTTTCAAATCCCGCACGTGCTGGAATACTACGCCGCCACCGAGGGCAGCGTGTCGTTGTATAACGTCGAGGAGCGGCCCGGCGCGATCGGCCGCATCCCGCGCTATCTGGCGCATCGCTTCCCCATGGCGCTGATCCGCTGCGACCCGGCGACCGGCATGCCATTGCGGGACGCGGACGGCCGTTGCCAGCGCTGCCTACCGGACGAGGCCGGCGAGGCGATCGGCCCGGCACCGGCCCAGGCCCTCTATACCGACCCGGCCGCCTCGGAGGCGAAGCTGCTGCGGAACGTCTTTGCCGCCGGCGACGCCTGGTTCCGCACCGGCGACCTGATGCGGCGGGACCGCGAGGGGTTTTACAGCTTTGTCGACCGCATCGGCGACACCTTCCGCTGGAAGGGCGAGAACGTCGCCACCACGGAGGTTGCCGACGCGCTCGGCGCCTATCCCGGCGTCGTATCGCTGGCGGTGTATGGCGTGGCCGTGCCGGGGACCGAGGGCCGGGCCGGAATGGCGGCGCTCGCCGTCGACGCCGCTTTCGGCATTGAGGCGCTGCATGCCCACTTGGCGGCGCGGCTGCCAGACTACGCCCAGCCGGTGCTGCTCCGCCTGCGCCCCGCGCTGGAAACCACGGGAACGTTCAAGCCGGCGAAGGCCGACTTGGTGCGGGACGGCTTCGACCCCACCACGGTCGCCGATGCAATGTTTGTCCTGGACCGGACGCGCGGCGGCTACGTTCCCCTGGATGACGCCATGTTCGGCAGGATCGTCGCTGGCGAGATGCGTCTCTAGGCGAGGGGCATCGCAACTGGCCCGGCTTGCCTTTGGCTTCAAAAACCTCGTCATTGCGAGCCGGCTTCGGCGCGGCAATCCAGTGCCGCAAGGATCAATGTTCGTGCATGCGGCCCTGGTCTGCCGCGTCGCAAGTGCTCCTCGCAATGACGGAAAGGGGGGCAAGAGGCAAATGTGATTGCCCTGATCTCTAGGCCGTGTTGCCGGCGTCCACCGTCAGCACCGTGCCCGTCACGTTGCGCCCGGCGTCGCTGAACAAATAGTCCACCGCGCCGGCCACATCCGCAATCTCCGGCATGCGTTTCAGGGCACTCCGCCGGGCAATCTGCGCACGGTGGGCGTCGCCCAGTTCCTGCGTCATCGCCGTGTCGACGAAGCCCGGCGCGACCACGTTGGCCGTGATGCCGAGCGCGCCCACCTCCCGGGCCAGCGCGCGGGTGAAGCCATGCAGCGACGCCTTGGTCGCGCTGTAGACCGACAGGCCGCTATAGCCCGTGGTGGCGACCACCGACGAGATCATCACGATCCGTCCTGCGCTCGCCGCCATCATCAAGCGGACGGCGTATTTGGTCAGCACGATGGGGGACGTGACGTTAAGCCGTATCAACCGCTCGATTGCGGCGTCTTGCATGGTCGCCAGCACGCCGCTCGTGCCGATGGCAGCATTGTTCACCAGTCCATAAATCGGCCCGAAATCGCGACGGAGCCCGCGCACGAGGTCCGGCAGCGCAGCCGTCTCGAACAGGTCGGCGGCCTGGAAGTGCAGCCGGCCGCCCAGCTCGGCCTGCGCGGCTGCAAGGTCCTCGCTGGACTGGCGCGCGATGGCGATGACGTTGAATCCCGAACCCGCCAGGCACCGGGCGATGCCGAGCCCCAGGCCGCGGCTGCCGCCCGATACGACGACGTTACGCACCGCGCCGGGCCAGCTTGCCGGACGGCAGCACATCCAGCGCCGGGACGATGCGCAGC
>CAXTJW010000013.1:0-17218 GCA_964244305.1 uncultured Acetobacteraceae bacterium | reverse complement strand
GCGCCGGGCCAGCTTGCCGGACGGCAGCACATCCAGCGCCGGGACGATGCGCAGCAGCGCCGGCACCTTGTGCGGCGCGAGCAGGTCGCGGCAGGCCGCCCTGATCGCGCCGCACAGCGCCGCACCGGCAGTGCCGTCCACCACCACGTCCGCCGCGACGACTGCGCCAGTGATGGGGTTCGACCGGGCTCGCACGCGGGCGGCGAGCACGGCGGGATGCGCGTGCAGAGCGGCCTCGACCTCCTCCGGATAGACCTTCTGGCCGCCCACGTTGATCACGCCGCCGACCCGGCCCAGAAAATGATAGCGGCCGTCCCGCAGCGCCACGATGTCCCCGGTGTCGACAAACCCGTCCGCGTCCGCGAGGGATACGGCGGCGCCAAGATAGCCCGTGGCAGTACGGGCGGAGCGGATGCGCAGCGTGCCGCCGTCAACCCGCAGTTCGGGACCTAGTTCGGGCAGCCCAGGGGCATCGACCCAGGTGGCGGGGAAACCGGCCAGGCCGTCCGTCACGTCGAAGGCGACGCCGGCCTCGGTCGAGGCGAAAGCGTGCGAGACGCGGGCGGCGGGATAGGCGGCGCGCAGCCGGTCCAGCACCGCCTGGTCCGCGACCTCGCCCGATAGGCGCACATAGCCCGGATCGATGCGCGCGGCGTGTCCGCTCATCAGCACCCGGCGCCAGTGCGACGGCGTGCCGGAGATGTGCGTGACCCCGGCCGCGCCAGCCCGGCCCAGGAACGCCCCCACGCCTTCGCCGGCGTCCGACAGCACCATGGACCCGCCGCCGAGCAGCGCACGCAGCAGGATCTGCAGGCCGCCATAGCGACGAATGTCGTAGAACGTGCTCCACACAGCCCCACCCGATGTCGTGCCGATCGGGCCGATAAGGCTCGCTAAAGTGTGCGAGACGAGCTTTGGCGCGCCAGTCGTGCCGGAGGTGAACAACACCCATTCGGTGTTGCCGGCCGGCTCCGTCCAGCCCGGCCGAAACGCCAGGTCCGAGCTCCAGGGCAGCACCTGAACGCCAGCGCGCGGCGTCGGGTCGTCCGTGATCAGCGTGTCGGCGCCGGCCTGGGCGATGGCAGCGTCCAAATGCGCCGGCGCGAGCTCCGGTGGCGCCAAGGCGAGGCGGCGGGCGACCCCGTCCAGCGCAAGCATCGCCAGCGCCGCCGGGAGCTGCCGTGCGACGTGGACCAGCACCGAACGGCCCTGCAGCCCCGCCGTGTCGAGGCTCGCGCCGCCCTGCAATCCCGCCAACGCGACGCTGCGCTCCAGCCCGGACAGCGCGCGCCGCTCCGGCAGTCCAGCCGCCGCCGTCAAGCCCCAAAGCGTATGCCGGCTATGCTGCAACGCGCTCGTACATCATAATCAGGTCGCCGATCGTGACCGGGAAAGCCTCGTCGTCGCCCGTGCTGAAGGGGTCGGTGCCAAGCTCCTCCTCGAGCCGCGCCACGATCACGGCCAGGCACAGCGAGTCCAGCCCAGAATCGAGCAGCGGAAGCTCGTCCGTCAGCGGCGCGAGCTGCTTGCCTTGCTCCGCCGCGACTTGGGTGATCTGGTTCAGGACGATCGATCGTACGGTCATGCGCGGCTGCTCTCAGTCATTGCGGGATGTTGATAAAAAGAATTGGCGACAGGCTAAGTGCAGGGCGTGGGCGGCCTGCTCGATGTCCTCGGCCGTCGTTTCGCCGTTGGTCACGCAGGCGCGGACGACCTCGCGCCCCTCGAAGCGCGCGGCCGACACCCAGGCGCGGCCGGAGGCGAGCACCCGGTCAACCACGTCCCGGACCGCGCCGGAGCCGGACGGCGGCTCGGCGCATACCACCGCCAGCGCCGGGTCGTTCGCGATCCGCCAGCCACGCTCGGCAAGGCGGTCCCGCAGCAGGCCAGCCATAGCAACGGACCGCTCCACATGCGCGCCGTAGCCGGCCCAGCCCGCCGCCGCCAACGACAGGAACAGGCGCAACCCGAGGAAACGCCGCGACCACTGGGCAGACGCGCCATAGGGGTCGACCGGCGCGTCGGCTCCCGACCCGGACGGCGGCATGAAGCTGTTGGCGGCCTGGAACACGGCCAACGGCGCCGCCGGGTCCGCGCAGAGGAACATGCCGCACCCCATCGTCGTGGCGAGCCACTTATGCGCGTCGATCGTGATGGAGTCGGCCGCCTCGATCCCGGCCAGCAGGCCGCGCAGCTTGTCCGACGCGATCAGCGCCCCGCCCCATGCCGCGTCGACGTGGAACCAAGCCCCGAAGCGCCGGGCGAGCGCGGCGCACTCGGCCAACGGATCGATCGCTCCGGCGCCCGTCGTTCCGGCCGTGGCCGCGACCATCACCGGCACGCAGCCCTGTGCCCGGTCGGCCTCCATCGCGCTGGACAACGCGGCAGCGCACAGGCGGCCGGCCCCGTCCGTGGCGACCAGGCGAAGCCCGGCACGGCCGATCCCCGCCTGATGCGCGATCTTGAGCCAGGCGAGGTGGCACTCGGCCGACGCATAGAACACCGGCGGCCCGGCAAACGCCCGCGCGCCATGCATCGCAAACCCCGGCTCCACCCGCGTCAGCGCGCAGAGCAGCGCCGTGAAGTTCGCCTCCGCCCCGCCGCTGGTGAAGTGTCCGGACGCCTCCGCCGGCAGACCCGCGCGCCGAGCCACCGAGCGTATGACGTGCGCCTCGATCTCGACCGCGGCCGGCGAGGTCGTGGCGCTGGCGAGTTGCGGGTTGAACGCCGCCGCGATGCGGTCCGCGCATTGCGCCGGAAAGGTCGGGGCCGGGTTGAACAGCCCGAGGTAGCGGGGATGGGTGATCTGGGTGATGCCGTGCTCCATTTGCTCGATGACCCACGCCATCGCGTCGTCGAGCGGACGCGGGGCGGCGAAATCGAACCCGGCCAGCGCACGGCGGAACTCATCGCGGTCGAGCGTCGGTGCGACGGCGCCCTGGGTCACCCGCTCGTGCGCCGCCGCGAGACTGCGCGTCAGGGCGTCGTCTCCGCGCGCACGGTGCGCCGCCACTGGGAACAACGCCGCGACCGGCGGCTCGGCGGCCGGATGCGGCGAGGCCTGCCCTGGCTGAGCGCGATCGGGGAAGATGTCGACGTCCAATTATGCTTCCTCGAGGGCCGCCTTCGCGGCGTGCGGTGCGGTCGCGGCCATGTCGCAGCCCCGACGCTGTGCCAAATGGAGCAGCCAGTTCGTGTAAAGCTGGATGACGGGCTCGCGCCAGTCATACGGCGGCGTCCATCCAACGAGGGCGTCCGGCAGCCGGTCGAGCAAGGCCGGGTCGCGCGTCCGCAGCGCCTGCCGGCGGAAGGCATCGAGCGCGGCCTCGGTGACGCTGTCGAAATAGCCGTGCATCGGGTCGGGATAGTTGTCCCGCTCGCCCGTGAGAAAGCGGTTGATGTCCCGGCGATACTCGCGGAACAGCGCCTCCGGATCGTATTCCGGGTGCCCCTGCATGCACCAAAACAGGCTGCGCCGCTCCCGGATGAACATGTCGGCGCCGGCGTCGGGCAGGCGCGACAGGGTGCGGTAGCCGCGGGCAATCAGCTCCGCCTCCGGCAGGTCGTTATACCGGGTCTGCGGGCCGCGCCAACTGGGTGGCAGCCCGGCCGTCAGCGGATGGTCCACCGTCTTCGTGCAGGCATAAACGCCCGAAAGCTTCCAGCCGAACGGACGCCGCACGATCCCGTCCGTGCGCAGCACCGCCGCCTGGGCAGCCAGGCACGACCAGATCGTCGACGCGGTATGCTCCTCCGCCCAATCGGTCAGCTTCGCCAATGCGGGCCAGTAGGGCTCATCCAGCAGCGAGTGGGCGCGCGGCTCGGCGCCGGTCACGATCAGGCCGTCGAGCTCGCTGTCCCAAAGCTGGTCGGTGCTTTCGTAGGCGAGCGAGAGATAAGCGCGGCAGGCCTCACCGCGCGGCACCCCCGGCGCATGGAACAGCCGGATCTGCAGCGGCCGCCCGCACGCGGCGGCGCCCAACAGCGCCCGAAATTGCCGCTCCGTCGCCCGCAGCGCCGTGTCCGGCATGTTGTTGACGATGCCGATCATCAGCGGCGCCTGAGCCTTGGCGGTGTCGCCCCGGCTATTCGGCGGCACGGCGGCGCGCTCCCGGTGAGAGCGCCGGGCCGGCGGCGGCGTCGAGGGACTGGTCGAGGTCCGCGAGGATGTCGTCGACATGCTCGATGCCGACGCTCAGCCGGATCATCTCCGGGGTGACGCCGGCGTTGCGCTGCACGTCGGGCGGCATTTGCCGGTGCGTCGTGGAGGCCGGATGGCATGCCAGCGACTTCGCATCGCCGAGGTTCACCAGCCGCTTGACCAGACGCAGCGCGTCGTAGAACCGTACGCCCCCCGCCAAGCCGCCGTGCACGCCGAAGGTCATCAGCGAGCAAGCCTGTCCACCAAGATACCGCTGCACGAGCGGGTAGTACGGATTGTCGGGAAAACCGACATAATTCACCCATTCGACCCTGGGATCGCTGCGCAGGAACTCGGCGACGCGGCGGGCATTCTGCACGTGGCGCTCCACCCGGACGAACACGCTCTCGATGCCCTGCAGCAGCAGGAACGCGCTCATCGGGGCCAGCACGGCGCCGGTGGTGCGCAAATACACGCTGCGCAACCGCGCCGCATAGGCGGCCCGGCCGAAATGCTCGGCGTAGACCAGGCCGTGATACGACGCGTCCGGCTTGTTGAATTGCGGAAACCGCGCGGCGTGGTCCGCCCAGGGGAAACGGCCGCCGTCCACGACGATGCCGCCCATCGTCGTCCCGTGGCCGCCCATGAACTTCGTCAGCGAATGCACGACGATGTCGGCGCCATGGTCGATGGGGCGCAGCAGCACCGGCGTCGCGACCGTGTTGTCCACGATCAGCGGCACCCCGTGGCGGTGGGCGACCTCGGCGAGCGCACCGAGGTCGGCGATGTTGCCGGCCGGGTTGCCGACGCTCTCGCAAAACACCGCCCGGGTGTCGTCGTCGATCGCCGCCTCGATGTCTGCGGCACGGTCGCCGGCGGCGAACCGGGCGCTGATGCCCCATTGCGGCAACAAGTGTGCGAGCAGGGTATGAGTCGTGCCGTAGAGTTGTGGGACCGAGACGATGTTTCGGCCGGCCTCGGCGACGTTGAGCATGGCGTAGGTCAGGGCGGCCTGGCCGGAGGCGACGCTCAGCGCCTCGACGCCGCCTTCCAGCTCCGCGACCCGGCGTTCAAGCACGGCGTTGGTCGGGTTGCTGATCCGGCTGTAGCGGAAGCCCTGGGCTTCGAGGTTGAAAAGCGCCGCCCCATGCTCGGCGCTGTCGAAGGCGTAAGCGACGGTTTGATAGATCGGCACGGCGACGGCCCCGGTGGTGGGGTCGGGTTCGTAGCCTCCATGCAGCGCGACGGTTTCACTCCGCATCGTAGGTCCATCCATCCAGCCGCCGCGGGCGGTTATTGAGCGAGACATACTGCTCAGCAATCAAAGCAGCCCTCAAGCGAATACTAACGAAAGAGGCACAGTAACTAAACCAAAATGCATATTTTCTTGACTACGCGGTGACAGCAAAATAGATAGAAGAACGAAATCAAATTGAAAGCGTTTACTCCTCGCAATCATAAAGAGGATAGGATACCACCCTGTCGCAGTCATAGATCATTTGATCAGGGTGCGTTGTGCCTTACGGCCTATGTATAAGTTCTTACAGCCAGCATATCAAAATGTGAAGCAGACGATGATCGTCCGTGCACTGCACTCGATCTGAGTCGCTAGAACAGTAAATTTTTTAGCGAGGATTAAACGTCGGGATTATATACATAGTCGAAGTAGAGGGTATCAGCATGACTGTGTTAGAATATTCGAAATATCAACGTGTAATCGATGATATTGCTGGGTTGAACTGGGTCGGCCTCACAGAAGACGAACTCACCAGTATTGCCTGGGCCTACTATTACTTCTCAATCCAATTCCGAGAGAATTTGGAGATCGCCTGTGAATTATTTCCAGACGATCCTAAACTGCACCAACTAGACCATGAAGAATGCAACACCAGCAATCTCTCGCCCTGGCCAGGCGTCGCCGACGCTGGCGAGAAGATGAACCATGACGAGTTCATGGCAAGGTTGCTGAAACTAACGCCGATCAACGCCGAGCAGCGGCTGCAACTGGAAACGCTTGGCCAGGAATACCTGGACCGGGTCCGGGCAACCCCCCGCGTCGTCCGTGGCCTGAGCATCCCCAGCTATGAGGATGGCGGGTTGGAAAAGGTGTTCCGGGCAATCCTGACGGCGCAGCATTGGGACAATCCCCTGTTGCAGGCGTTCAGGCATTTCCTGACGGAACACATCCGCTTCGACAGCGACCCCGACCAGGGCCATGGCTCCCTAAGTCGGCATCTTCCGCCGGACGACCGGATCCTGCCAGTGTGGTCGGCCTTTGAGGAGCTTCTGGTCCAAGCGGTTCCACGGCTGCGCGGTGCTCAGTAATGGTCGGGCTTCGCTGACCGTGCTGCGAACAATCGAGAACGCGCCAAACCCAGGCGCGCTCTCGTTCAACGGCGCCTAGGCCGTGTATTTCACCATCAGCGCAAGGGCGGCGCGAACTGCAGGCCACCTTTGGTCCACAGCGCGTTCGGGCCGCGGGGAAGACCGATCGGCGTGATCGACCGCTCCCACATGTCGCCATAGTTGCCGACCTGCTTGATCGCGTCATAGGCCCAGCGGTTCTCCAGCCCAAGCGCATGGCCAAGGTCGCCATCCTGGCCCAACATACGCTTGATGTCCGGATTGGTCGTGGCCGCGAAACCGTCGACATCGCTCTGGCCGACACCCAAATTCTCCGCCGCGACCTGCGCGTAGTGAACCCAGCGCACGATGTCGTACCATTTGTCGTCGCCCTTGCGCACCATGCTGCCGGACGGGCCGGTGCCGATCGGCTCCGGCAATATCGACAGCTCCTCCGCCTTGGCACCCTGGGCGAAGCGGAACCCGGCCAGCTGCGAGCTGTCGGTCGTGAACGCGTCGCAGCGTCCGGATAGGAATGCTTGCTGGATTTCGTTCACGCCGCCGATCTGCACCGGAGTGAAGCTGATCTTGTTGGTGCGCGCCCAGTCCGCCAGGTCCAGCTCGGTGCTGGTACCGGGCCGCACGCAGATGGCGGCGTTGCCCAGTTCGGTAACGTGCTTGACGCCGCTCGCAGTCTTCACGATCAGGCTCGTGCCATCCCAGAAATTCGTCGCGGCGAACAGCAGGCCGAGGCTCGCCTCCCGCGTCAACGACCAGCCGGTGTTGCGGATCAGCACATCGACCTCGCCCGACTGCAGGGCGGTAAAGCGGTTCTGCGACGTCAACGGCACGAAGCGGACGCGGGCGGCGTCGCCCAGCACGGCGGCGGCGATGGCCCGACAACCATCGGCGTCCAGCCCCTGCATCACCCCCTTGCTGTCCACCAGCGAGAACCCGGCGATCTCGCCCGAGGTGCCGCATAACAGCTGACCGCGGCCGCGCACCGCGTCGAGCGTCGCGGACCCGCTGGTTTGGGCCAATGCGGGGGCAGCCGCCGCCCAGGCCAGGGCCAACAGCAATCCAATTCGCCTCATCCGCATTCCTCCCGACGATATCACGCTGTAGCATGGCTGGGATTGACGCTTAAATCGACCCCCAAACCGACCAGGACCGCCCGCAATGCCGCAGCTGCTAGACACCATCGACACAGACCTGGAGCTGCCGCGCCGTACCGGCGTCGTGGTGATCGGCGCGGGCGTCATCGGCATCAGCACCGCGCTGGCACTGGCGGAAAAGGGCGTCGCGGTCGCCGTGCTGGAAAAGGGCCGGGTCGGCGCGGAGCAGTCGAGCCGCAACTGGGGCTGGTGCCGCACGACCGGGCGCGACGTGGCCGAGGTGCCGCTCGCGATGGAAAGCGTGCGCATGTGGGACGGCATGGCCGCGCGGATCGGCGCGGACGTCGGCTTCCGGCGCGCCGGCGTCGCCTATGTCGCCGAGACCGCGCGCGAGCTGGATGGCCACGCCGCCTGGCTCGACCGCGCGCAGGAATACCAGGTCGGCTCGCGCCTGCTGGATGCGGACGAGACGGCGGCGCTGCTGCCCGGCGCAGGGGTGCGCTTCGCCGGCTGCCTGCACACCCCGGGCGACGGCCGGGCGGAGCCGCAGCGCGCGGTGCCCGCTATGGCCGCCGCGGCAAGACGCCTGGGCGCCGTCGTGCTGGAGGGCTGCGCGGCCCGCGGGCTGGACCTGCAGGGCGGCCAAGTCGCGGGCGTCGTCACCGAGCGCGGACGCATCGCCTGCGACGCCGTCGTGCTGGCCGGCGGCGCGTGGTCGCGGCTGTTCTGCGGCAACGAGGGCGTCGGCTTCCCGCAGCTCAAGGTATTGGGCTCCGTACTGCGCACCACACCGATGGCCGGCCCCGAGCTGACGGTGGGTGGCCACGACTGGTCGTTCCGCCGGCGCGCAGACGGCGGCTATACTATCGCCCAGCGCAACAACATGCTGACGCCCATCGTGCCGGACAGTTTTCGGCTGTTGCGGCAGTTCGCCGGATCGTTCCTGCAGAACCATCAGGAGCTCAAGTTGCGGCTAGACGGGCGATTCCTGGCGGAGTGGCGCACGCCGCGGCGCTGGGCGCTGGACCAGGCCTCCCCGTTCGAGGCGGTGCGCGTCCTCGACCCGCAGCCCAGCGCAAAGAGCCTCGCTTTCGCGCGCCGTCGGCTGGTTCGCGCCTTCCCGGCCTTTGCCGCGATGCAGGTGGCCGGCACCTGGGGCGGCCTGATCGACGTGACGCCGGACGGGGTGCCGGTCATTTCCGCCGTTCCGGGCGTCCCCGGCTTCCACCTCGCCAGCGGCTTCTCCGGGCACGGTTTCGGCATCGGCCCCGGCGCCGGGCGGCTGATGGCGGACCTCGTGACCGATGCGCCGCCCATCGTCGACCCAACGCCGTTCCGCTTCGCCCGGCTTGCCACGCCGCTTCGGCAGGCCGCCTGATGGCAGCCCTGGACCCTCACCAGGTCCGGGGCGCTTTTTGGGGCGTTCCTTCACGCGTCCTGCTCTCCAGCATCCTGGGTACCGCGGTCGAATGGTATGACTTCCTGATCTACGCGGTCGCCACCGCGCTGGTGTTCAACCGCCTGTTCTTCCCCAGCAGCGACCCGGGCTTAAGCAGCATCATCAGCTTCGGCACCTACGGCGTCGGATTCTTCGCCCGCCCGCTCGGTGCTGCGATCTTCGGGCACTTCGGCGACCGGATCGGACGCAAGGCGATGCTGGCCACCACGATCGTCATCATGGGCCTCGGCACCGTCCTGATCGGCCTGCTGCCGACCTACGCGCAGATCGGCCTGGCCGCCCCGGCGCTGCTGGTGGCGCTCCGCTTCCTGCAGGGCGTCGGACTCGGCGGGGAGTGGGGCGGCGCGCTGCTGATGGTGATCGAGAACGCGGCGCCGCGCCGCCGGGGCCTGCTGGGCGCCATGGTGCAGATGGGCTATCCGCTCGGCAACATCGGCGCGATCGGCGTGTTCGCCCTGGTCACGCAAATGCCGGAGCGGGACTTCCTCGCTTGGGGCTGGCGCGTGCCCTTCCTGGTCAGTGTTTTGTTGGTGGGCATCGGCCTGTTCATTCGCCTCCGCCTGTTGGAGACGCCGGTGTTCCGCAGCCTGGAGGCGAGCCAAGGGATCGCCCGCATGCCGATCGCCGAAGTCTTCACCACGCATCGTCGCCCGTTCCTGATCGCCATCGGGCTGAAGGTCTCGGAGATCGCCTGGCTGAGCATCGCCGGGGTGTTCGTGATCAGCTATGCGACCGGCAGGCTCGGGCTACCGCGGGCGGGCATCCTGAACGCGTTGCTGCTCGCGTCGGTCATCGCGCTGTTTACCATTCCGCTGTATGGCTGGCTGTCGGACGTGCTGGGGCGACGGGCGATGTTCCTTGCGAGCTGCCTGTTCTCGGCGCTGTTCGCCTTTCCGCTGTTCTGGCTGCTCGACACGCGGGACATGGCGCTGGTGACCTTGGCGATCGTGCTCGGCATCAATTGCGGGCAGATGGTGGGGTTCAGCGTGGGTGCGCCGTGGTATTCCGAGCTGTTCCCGACGCGGCTGCGCTACACTGGCGCCTCGCTCGGCTTCCAGATCGGTGCTGCGCTGAGCGGAGGCTTGACCCCGCTCATCGCCGCCTCGCTGCTGGCCTGGAGCGGCGGGGCGCCTTGGCCAATCGCTGTTTTCCTGATTGCGTGCGCGTTGCTGACGGCTGGTGCGGCGGCTCTGGCGCCGGAAATGGCGGGGCGGCCGCTGCCGGGCATGCCGGCCTAGCCTTGCGGATTGGCCGTTGGGCTTGAACTTCGACGCCGACACAGCCTTGTCTGTAGCTCTCCCGCATCATGGGGCAGATGCGGGTGTTCCGGTTCTGCGATCAAACCCCATGTCACGTTTAGTGTTGCGACGCCGCCGTTCATGCGTTGCTTGAGCGTCTATCCCCAACGCTGGGACAGCCGTCACCCACAACTCACAGCCGAGGGCCAATAATGTCCATGAACAATCCCCCCGAAATGCCGCGGCCCATCAGCCTGCGCGTGAATGGCCACGATCACCCGCTGGCGCTCGACCCGCGCACCACCCTGCTCGACGCGCTCCGCGAGCACCTCGGCCTGACCGGGACCAAGGTCGGCTGCAACCACGGCACCTGCGGCGCGTGCACCGTGCATATCGACGGCCGGCGGCAGTTGGCGTGCCTGACCCTCGCCGCCGCGGCAGAGGGGCGCGACATTCGCACGATCGAGGGCCTGGCCGGCGCAGACGGCGCATTGCATCCGATGCAGGCTGCGTTCGTGGCGCATGACGCACTGCAATGCGGGTACTGTACGCCGGGTCAGATCATGTCGGCGGTCGCCTGTGTCACGGAGGGCCATGCCAGGAACGACGACGAGATCCGCGAGTACATGAGCGGCAACCTGTGTCGATGCGGCGCATACCCCAACATCGTCGCCGCCGTGCGCGATGTCGCCCAGCAAAACATCGCCCAACAGGCGGCCTGAGATGCAGCCCTTCACTTACGCCCGCCCGGCCTCGCTCAATGAGGCATTCCACATGGCGCAGCAACCCGGCGCCATGCTGCTCGCCGGCGGCACCACCATGGTCGACCTGATGCGCGGCGACCTCTCCGCCCCGTCCAGCATCGTCGACATCGGCCACATGACGGAGCTCGCCGCCTTCGACACCTCCGGCGCGGTGCTGCGCTTCGGCGCGCTGGCCCGCATGGCCGACGTCGCGGAGGACGCGATCCTGCTGCGCGACTATCCCGCCTTGGCCGAGAGCCTGCAGCTTGCCGCGTCGCAGCAGCTGCGCAACGCCGCCACTGTCGGCGGCAACCTGCTGCAGCGCACCCGGTGCAGCTATTTCCGTGACGGCGTATCCAGCTGCAACAAGCGCGTGCCCGGCAGCGGCTGCGCGGCGCTCGACGGCAGCACCCGCGACATGGCGCTGTTTGGCGGCACCGACAAATGCATCGCCACCTACCCCGGCGACTGGGGCAATGCATTGGCGGCGTTCGACACCTCCGTCGAAGTGAGCTCCGCCGCCGGCACCCGCACGATCCCGTTCGCCGAGCTGCACGTCGCCTATGGCGAGGACCCGGCGGCCGAGACGACGCTGCGCCAGGGCGAGATCATCACCGCCATCCTGGTGCAGGCAACGCCGGCCGGACGCCGCTCGACATACCTCAAGGTGCGCGACCGGCAGAGCTACGCCTACGCCGTAGTCTCCGCCACGGTGGCATTGGAGATGGACGGCGAGGTCGTGCGCAACGCCCGCGTGTCGCTCGGCGGCGTTTCCACCAAGCCCAAGCGCTCGCACGAGGCCGAGGCGGCGCTGCAAGGCGTCACCCTGAACGAGCAGGCCGCGCTCGCCGCCGGCCACGCCGCGTTCGCGGACGCACAGCCGCTCGCCGAGAACGGCTTTAAGATCGAACTGGGCGCACGCGCGGTCGCACGCGCGGCGCTCATTGCCAGCAAGAGGATTTGAATATGGACGGCAGCATCGGCTCCCCAATCGCCCGCCGCGACGGCACCGCCAAGGCCACCGGCGCAGCGCGCTACGCCGCGGATTTCGGCCACACCGGCACCGCCTACGCGGCCCTGACCCTGAGCACCGTCGCGCGCGGCCGCATCACCCGCCTGGACAGCACGGCCGCCGAGGCGGTGCCAGGCGTGCAGATGGTGCTCACCCATCGCGACATGAACCAGGGCCTCGGCGCCGAGACCTTCATCATGAAGGGCGGGCACATGCAGTCCTCCTTCATGCCGCTCTCTTCGGATGAGGTGCACTACTCCGGGCAGATCGTCGGCCTCGTGGTCGCCGACACGACGGAGGCGGCGGAACAGGCGGCGCGCGCGCTCAACATCGAGTATGCGATGCAGCACGCGGCCGCCGCCATGGACGACCCGGACCGCAGCGTCGAGACCGTGCCCAATCCGGAAATAACTGTCGGCGACGCGGATGCGGCGATGGCCAAGGCCGCCGTGCGCGTCGACCACGAATACACGACCCCGGCGCAGCACCACAACCCGATGGAGCTGTATGCCACCACCGCGAGCTGGAACGACGGTAAGCTGACCATCGAGTCGCCCAGCCAGTGGGTGGTCGGCCAGCGCGCGGCACTCGCGACCATCTTCGGCCTGTCGCCCGAGGACGTGCACGTGATCTCGCCCTATATCGGCGGCGCGTTCGGATGCAAGGCGACGCTGTTGCCGCATACCGTGCTGGTGGCGACCGCCGCGCAACGGCTGGGCCGCCCGGTCAAGCTCGTGGTGCCGCGCGACGCGATGTTCACCGTCGGCTCGTTCCGCCCGGCGACCCGCAACCGCATCGCGCTCGGCGCCGAGGCCGACGGGACCATGGTAGCGATGGTCCACGAAGCCGTCGGGCAGACCGCGGCGATCGACCACATCGCCTTCCCCGGCACCAACGTCACCTCGCGCATGTACGACATCGCGAACATCAAGACGTCGGAATCGACCGTCGCCACCGACGTGAACACCCCCGGCTTCCAGCGCGCCCCGGCCGAGGCGTCGTCGTTCTTCGCCCTGGAAAGCGCCGTCGACGAGCTCGCCGTCGCGTTGAACATGGACCCGATCGCGCTGCGGCTGAAGAACGAGCCGAAAGTCGACCCGGTGAAGGGCCTGCCTTGGAGCAGCCGCTCGTTGGTGCAGTGCTTCCAGCGCGGCGCCGAGCGGTTCGGCTGGGACAAGCGCACGCCGGGCGTCGGTTCGATGAAGACCGAGGACGGCGTGCTGATCGGCTATGGCTGCGCCACCGCCACCTATCCGTCGGCCATGGTGCCGGCCGCGGCGCACGTGGCGCTCACGGGTGACGGGACATTGCGGGTGCGCACCTCGGCGCACGATGTCGGCACCGGCGCATACACCGTGCTGGGCCAGGTCGCGGCGGACGTGCTGGGCGTGGCGGACGAGCAGGTCCGGGTGGAGCTGGGCGACAGCGATCTGCCGTCCGGCCCGATGTCCGGCGGCTCGGTCACGACGGGGTCGGCGGGGTCCGCCGTCCACATGGCGGCCATGGCGCTGCGCGAGAAACTGGTTGCGGTCGCGACCGCCGAGAAGGGTCCGTTCGCCGGGCGCGACCCGGCCACGCTGCAATTCGCCGGCGGCCATGTCGTCGGCGCCGATGGCACGGCGCACAGCCTGGCCGATATCCTCAAGGCATCGCCCGCCGGCTCGCTGGAGGCCGGGGCGGAGTGGAAGCCCGGCACGATGGACGCCGGCAAGATGCAGTACGGCCTGCTCGGCGGCTTCGCGATCGAGGGTCCAGTGACGGCAACCCACGCGATCTACTCGTTCGGCGCGCAGTTCGCCGAGGTGCGGATCGACCCGTTGCTGCGCACGATCCGCGTCGCCCGCATGGTCGGCGCGTTCGCATGCGGCCGGGTCATCAACCCGCGGACGGCGCGCAGCAACCTGGCCGGCGGCATGGTGTGGGGCGCGAGCTTCGCCTTGTTGGAAGAGACCAAGGTGGACCGTCCGCGAGCGCGCTTCGCGAACCAGGACCTCGCCGGCTACCACATTTCGTCGTGCGCCGACATCGGCGACGTCGCAGTCGAGTTGGTCGACGAGACCGACACGGTGGTGAACGCGATCGGCGCAAAGGCGGTGGGTGAGATCGGCATCGTCGGCATGCCGGCGGCGATCGCCAACGCCGTGTATCACGCGACGGGCATCCGCGTGCGCAAGACGCCGATCCTGATCGAGGACATCCTTGGCTGATACTGCCCGTCAGGGTTTCTAGACCTGTCCGGTGAGCGGCCACGCTCGCCGGACGGGCTTTCCCAATCCGGCAGCCAGGGCGAACGTCGCTGAAGCTTGCATAGCAAGGCCCTATTCGGACGCTTGCCTTTGAGACCCAGCGATGTAACTGCGGCGGACTCGCATCAGGTCAGGATCCTCCCGTCGTGCAGCAAGCCCTCACTGCCAATCGCTTGGCACGCTACGCCGCGGTTTTCGGCCCCGGCATCATCGTCATGCTCGCCGACACCGATGTCGGCAGTGTCATCACAGCCGCCCAGAGCGGCGCGCAATGGGGCTACCGCCTGCTGTTGCTGCAGGTCGTCCTCATGCCGATCCTGTATATGGTCCAGGAGATGACGGTCCGCCTCGGCATCTACACCGGACGCGGACACGGCGAACTGATCGCGGAGACCTTCGGCCGCTTTTGGGCCTGGGTTTCCGTTGCCGGGCTTACCGTGGCCACCTTCGGCGCATTGGTGACGGAACTGTCGGGCGTCGCGGGGATCGGCGAGCTGTATGGCATCCCTCGGTTGGCCAGCCTGACACTGGCGACCGTCGCCCTGTTGGGGGTGGTGCTGACCGGCGGCTACCGGCGGGTGGAGCGCATCGCCATCGTGCTCGGGCTGTTCGAGTTCGCCTTTTTCGGCATTGCCTGGATCGCGCACCCCGGCCTGCACGACATGGCGGTCGGGATGATCGATATCCCATACGCCAACAAGGACTATGTCTATCTCGCGGCGGCCAACATCGGCGCCGTCATCATGCCATGGATGGTGTTCTACCAGCAGTCCGCCATCGCCGATAAGGGTCTGCGTCCCGAGCACCTGCGGGCGGCTCGCTGGGACACCGCGATCGGCGCTGTGATCACTCAGCTGGTGATGGCCGCCGTGCTGGTCGCGACTGCCGCCACAATTGGACAATCCAGCCCGGACGCGACGCTGACCACGGTGGGCGAACTGAGCGGGGCATTGACCCCGTTTCTGGGCGGCGGCATCGGGCGTCTGGTGTTCAGCGCGGGCATCTTGGGTGCAGGCATGGTGGCCGCCATCGTCGCGACCCTCGCTCTCGCCTGGGGCGTGGGCGAGGTTGCGGGCTACCGCCGCAGCCTGAACCTGCGCCCGGCGCAGGCGCGCGCGTTCTACGGCCTGTATGCCGTCGCGGTCGTCGGCTGCGCCATGCTGGTCGGCATCTGGCCCAATCTGGTGACCCTTACGGTCGACGTGCAGATCATGAACGCGCTGCTGCTGCCTCTGGTGCTCGGCTTCTTGATTGCGCTGTGCATCCGCACCCTGCCGGCGCCGGTGCGGCTGCGCGGCGTATACCTTTGGGTGGTGGTCATCGTCGTCGGGCTGACGACTGCGCTGGGCGTGTTCGGCGGCTTCAGCGGCGCCGGGCTGCTATGACCAGTCCGTCTACCGTCCCCTGAACACGGGCTTGCGCTTCTCGTTGAACGCTGCGACGCCCTCACGCCGGTCTTCGGTCGGGACTAGGCGGTTATAGGCCTCGATCTCGAACATCGTGCCGGTATGCAGGTCCATCTGCAGCCCGAAATGCACGGATTGCTTGATCTGGCGGCTGGCGATCGGCGCATTGGCCGCAATCCGGCGCGCGGTGTCGAGCGCCTGTTCCTGCAGCTCGCCGGGCGGGCAGACGCGGTTGAGCATGCCCCACTCCAGCGCGTCATGTGCGGTGAACGGCCGGCCGGTCAGAATAAGCTCCTTTGCCCGGCGCTCACCGACGGCGCGCGGCAGGTTCTGCGTGCCGCCGGCGCCGGGCATGATGCCGAGGGTCACCTCGGTGAGGGCAAATTTCGCCGTGTCGGCCGCATAGGCGAAATCGCAGCACAGCGTCAGCTCGCAGCCGCCGCCATAGGCCGCGCCGTTGACCGCGCCGATCACCGGAACCGGACAGGCGAGCAGCGCCCGGATCGCGCGCTCGAAGATCAGGTGCTGCGCCTGCCACGCCTCGTCGGTCATGCCGTGGCGCTCCTTCAGGTCGCCGCCGGCGCAGAAGGCACGCTCGCCGCTGCCGGTCAAAATAAGGCAGCGGTGCCGCGCCGGCGCAGTGTTGACCCGGTCGCAGAGGTCGAGCAAGTCGAGGCCCATTTGCGTGTTCAGCGCGTTGGCAGCCTCGGGCCGGTTGAGCCGCACGCGCAGCACGTGCTCCGCAGGCTCGTCGAGCGCCAATGTCGCGTAGTGAAGCTCGGAGATCATCGTGTACCGCTCCCTGCGTGCAAGACATCGGGATTGACGACATTGCCGCGGTTGGGCGCGCCGTCCAGCACGCCCAACATATTCAGCGCCGCCGTCGCCGACATCGCCGCCCAAGACTCCCGCGTCACCCCGGCCATATGCGGCGAGGCGATCACCGTCTCCATCTGCAGCAGCGGATGCGCTGTGTCCGGCGGTTCCGGATCGAATACGTCGAGCCCAGCGCCGCCGAGATGGCCGGACCGCAGCGCCGCAGCGAGCGCCATCTCGTCGACGATGCCGCCGCGCGCCGTGTTCACCAGGAACGCGCCCGGCTTCATCAGCGCCAGCCGCGCCGCGCCGAACAGTCCGACCGTCGCCGCGTTCTTCGGGCAGTGGATCGTGACGAAATCGGCGCGCGGCAGCGCCATGTCCAGATCGGCGGCCGGCTCATAGCCAGCCGCCCGGATGACGCCGGCCTCGACCAGGGGATCATAGACCAGCACCTCCATCTCCATCGCCCGGCAGCGCGGCGCAGTGCGAGAGCCGATGCGGCCGAATCCCACGACAAGCACCGTCTTGCCCGACACTTCGCCGGGCAGGCCGGACAGGCGGTCGTGGCCGATGCCCTGCCGCACCCGCCGGTCCATCTCCGCCGCCCGCTTCGCCAGCGCGAACATGAGGTGCATGGCGTGCTCGGCGACGGCGCGGGAGTTGGCGGTGCCGACCACCATGAGCGGGATGCCGCGC
>CAXTJW010000012.1:0-26093 GCA_964244305.1 uncultured Acetobacteraceae bacterium | reverse complement strand
CGACTGGGCCAGGTCGCGCCGGATCGGCACCTCGCGGCGCTTGCCACCCTTGCCCTGGCGGATCGTGACCACGCGCTCGGCGAGGCTGACGTCCTCGACCCGGAGCTGCACCAGCTCGGACGCGCGGGCGCCAGTTTGCAGCAGGGCTTGCAGCATCAACCCGGTCCTGCCGCCCTGGGCGTAAGCCTGGTCGAGGAAGCGCAGCTCCTCCTCGACCGTCAGCCGGTCGACGCCGCCGCGGCGCTCGGGCGAGGCGCGCAGGCCGGCCCTCTCGCGGGCTGCCTTGAACACCGCCTTGCTCGGGGCATAGTCCACACCCTCGCGGACGAGGATGGCGGCAACGGCGGCTGCGGCACGCTTGATGGAGGCCACGCACCAGCTTGCTTGATCGCGTCCGGAGTGCGAGCCGATGGCGCTCGGTGCCCCGTATAGAGCAGAGTAGGCCCGAACAAGAGAGCCGGATGGGTTCCCAGCTTTCCAATCTGGTGTTGTGGAAAACTCGCCCGCCAGCTTCCGCCATCTCCGACCGGAGGTATGCCATGCGCGTCAGCATCCTGCTCCAGATCATCGATGACAACGGCACTGCCGGCAGTGTCGAGGAAGTTGCCGCATTCGAGAAGGCGACGAAGCGGGCTGAAGACGTCGGCCTTTCACTCGCCGATGGCAAGGCGCTGCTCGCTGCCGTCCAGCGCCGCGTGGTGCAGGCCCAGGCTGGAGAGTGGGCTGGGCGCCACCGCTGCTGCGTTGAATGCGGCGTTCCTCGGCGGAGCAATGGCAGCTACCCGGTCCTGTTCCGGACCTTATATGGAGATGTGCAGCTCGCCAGCCCTCGGCTGCACCGCTGCGCGTGCTTGGGCAAGGGCGGCCCAGCCACCGTGTCGCCGTTGCGGGATCTGCTTCCTGGCCATGTCGCCCCTGAGCGGCTGTACTTGGAGGCGCGCTGGTCGTCCCTCCTGCCTTATGCCGCCGCGGCCGGCTTGCTCGCCGACGTGCTGCCGGTCGCCTCGGGCACGAACGCTACCACCCTGGGCCAACACGTCCTGCAGGTAGCCGAGCGAGCTGCGGGCGAGCTTGGGAGGGAGCAATCCAGCTTCATCGACGGCTGCCCGGCGGAATGGGCCGAGCTGCCCATCCCGGAAGGGCGCATCGTGGTCGGCTTGGACGGCGGCTACGTCCGGGACTGGGACGACAGGAAGGCCAACTTCGAGCTGATCGTCGGCCGGTCCATGCCGGACGACCGCGAGCCTCGCTACGTCGGCCTGGTGCATGGCTACGACCGCAAGCCGAAGCGCCGGCTGTTCAAGCTGCTGAAGGCGCAAGGGCTGCAAGCCAACCAGGACGTGACGTTCCTGACGGACGGCGGGGAGGAGGTGCGCTCGCTGACCGAGCGGGTCACCCCGGAAGCCGAGCACGTCCTCGATTGGCTCCACATCGCCATGCGCCTGACTGTGCTGGAGCAGTATGCCCGCGGCATCGCCCACCACGATGCTGACGAGGGCGCGCGCCTGTTGCGCGAGCTTGAGCCGGTCAAGTGGCTGCTGTGGCACGGCAACGGCCACCGTGCCCGGCAGCACGCCGACGACCTGCGCGACGATGTGAAGGGGCTGGAGATGGACTACCCGCATTTGGGCAAGTTCGCCCGGTCGGCGCAGGAGTTCGCGGTCTACATCCGGTCGAACGCCGGCAGCCTGATCAACTACGGCGAGCGGTTCCGGTCGGGCGAACGCATCTCGTCCGCCATGGCGGTAAGCACCGTCAACGCCGTGGTCAGCAAGCGCTTCGCCAAGCGCCAGCAGATGCAGTGGACCCGGCGCGGTGCCCACCTGCTGCTGCAAACCCGAACCCGTGCCTTCGACGGCACGCTCCGGCCGCTGTTCGAACGGAAGTATCCAGGGCTGGCCAATGACAATCCGACCGACGCCGGCTATGCCGCGGCAGCGTGAACACCACACACTTCCTCATGGTCCCCAAGCTGTCAGAGGAATGGCTCCCCAAGCCCCAAGTTCTCCATCCCTGGCCATCTCAGAGGTTTGCCGTCAAACACTCAAGGTGGGAGCCGTATGCGAGAGTTCCGCCCGTACGGTTCTGTGCGGGGGGGGGCTCAGTGATGGGCGTCCCTTGTACGTTGCCGCTAGCTCGACGGATAACGATATTTCGCCGAGCAGCAAGGAAAGCGGTGAGCCTCATGCGTCCCTTCGGTCAACGAACCTGTGCGGTAGATAGGGCCCCGCTTTTCCAAGCTCCGCTGTCCAGGCCGAACGGTATCCAGGGACGCGGCCTGCCGCTGATCCCGTGTACAAGGTCGCCCGATGCGGAGCCTTGCCGTGTCCACCCGCAATGACGGTAACGAAAATGACTGACGCCACACTTGGGATCGATGTGTCCAAGGAAACCTTGGATGCGAGCTGCGCAAGAGGCCAGCGCAGGCAGAGCAGGACTTTCGCGAACAGCCCGGTTGGCTGGAAGCTGATGGTGGCCTGGCTCAAGGGCATGGGCAGCAAACAAGCCCATGTCTGCATGGAGGCAACCGGCCGTCACAGCCTTGGCCCAGCACTGGCCCTGCATGACGCGGGCCATGTTGTCAGCGTCGTCAACCCGGCTCAGATCCGTGATTTCGGCCGCACCAAGCTCGGTCGCAACAAGACCGACAAGGTTGATGCTGCCCTGATCCGCGAGTATGCCGAATTGTTCAAGCCGGTCCCATGGACGCCGCCATCGCCGGCGATGCGGCAGCTGAGCGAGCTGCACACTGCGCGCGCCGGCATCGTCGGCAGCCGGACAGAGTGGAGGAACCGCATCAGCAGCGGTCTCGGCGACAGCACCGCGACCAAGCTGGCCGCCGCGACGATCGACCACTTCACCCTCCAGCTCGAGGCAATCGACAAGGCGATCAGCGAGACGATCGACGGTGACGCCGAACTGCGTGGCAGACGCGATCTGTTGCTCAGTGTCGTCGGCGTCGGCGAAACGCTGGCCGCCTTGCTGTTGGCAGAGATGCCAGAGCCCGGGGTTCTGCGCCGGAGTGGCGAGATGGTTGCCTATGCAGGTCTTAACCCGAGCCACCACCGATCCGGCTCCTCGATCGACCGCCCGACGCGCATCTCCAAAATCGGCAACGCCACGCTGCGATCGTCGCTCTACATGCCAGCCTTGTCCGCGATGCGCTACAATCCCGCGATTGCGGCACTCGTGGCACGCCTGAAGAGCGCAGGCCGCCTCAAGCCCAAGCAGATCGTTGTGGCGGCCATGCGCAAGCTCTTGATCCTCTGCTTTGGCGTGCTGAAGACAGGCAAGCGGTTCGACCCGGCCATCGCTATGCCGGCCTAAACCCTGTCGAGGTCCCCATTCCGTTGTTCGATTGGAAACCGGTCATTCCGCCGTCCCGATCTGACATTCCGCAAGCCGGCGCGCGCAGCGAAGGTCAAGGAGGGCCGCAGGCCCGCGCGCGGCAGCGCGTCTTGTCCTTGACCGTAGTGAGCACGTCGGCACCATCGGTCCGATCGAGCGAGGGCAGATCCATCGCTTGACACGCAACACGGTATCTACCGCGATCAATTAGCGAGACATGATGAGATCGGGCAACCAGGTCGTTAACGGCGGCCAGAGCGTAATCATCGCCAGTACGATCAGAAGCGGCACGAGCCACGGCAAGACGGCACGCGACATCGTCTCGAACGAGATACCGGCGATGCGGGACGTGATGAACAACACAATACCGATCGGCGGGTGGATCGTCCCGAGGATCAGGTTGAAGATCATGATGATGCCAAATTGGACCGGCGGAATATGAAAGCTATTCGCAGCGGGCACCAAGATCGGGATCAGAATCAGCAAGGCCGCTAGCGTCTCCATGAAACAGCCGATCACCAGCAGCATCAGGTTGCAGACTAAGAGAAAAAGTAGCGGGCTCGAGATCGAAGCCACCATTGCCGGGGCGACGGTCTGCGGGATGCGCGAGAGCGACATGCACCAGCCCATGGCGGCGGCGGCCATGACCAGCACCGTCACGACGCCGACAGTCTCCACCGTGTCGATGGCAACGCGCACCAAATCTGCGGGCTTGAGGGTCCGATAGACGCATGTGCCCAGGAACAGCGCATAGGTGCTCGCGACGGCCGCGGCCTCCGTGGGCGTGAACAGCCCGCTGAACATACCGGACAGCAGGATCACGGGCGTCAGCAGCGCCCAGAAGCCATCGCGGAAAGAGCGGCCCAGCTCGCCCCAGCCGGCGAAGCGCTGGTGGGGGAAGCCTTGCCGCTTGCCGATCACCGCGACCATCGCCATCAGCGACGCGGCCATCATCAGGCCCGGGATGCAGCCGGCGAGGAACAGCCGCCCCACCGAGACGTCCGAGGTCACGCCGTAGATCACGATCGGCAAGCTCGGCGGCACGATCGCGGCGATTGTGGCGGAGGCAGCGGTGATGGAGGCTGCCGTCTCGGGCCGGTAGCCGGCGCGCTTCATCGCCCGGATCTCGACAGCCCCGGTGCCGGCGGCGTCTGCCACGGCCGAACCGGCCATACCGGCGAAGATCAGGCTCGAGAGGATGCTGGCCTGGGCATAGCCGCCCCGCAGCGAGCCCATCACGGCGGTGGCGAAACGCACGATGCGATCGGTGATGTTGGCGGCGCTCAGCAGGTTGCCCATTAGGATGAACAGCGGCGCGGCCACGATCGTAAAAGAGTTCATCGCCTGAACCATCTTCTGCGGGACGATGCTGGGAGACAGGCCGGAGATCGCCACGAACGCCAGAGACGCCAGCCCCATCGCCGCGAAGAGTGGCACGCCGGAGAGGATCGCCAGCAGCCAGACCGCGCCGATTTCCCCCATCAGCAGGGTCATTCGATGCCTGCTCCGATCATCTCGATTGGCGGCATCACGGGGCGAGGCCGCCGAACTGCGTCGACCGCAGCCTGCGCCGCGGTCGCCAATCCGGCCGGAATCATCGGGACATAGAGCCATCCGATCGAGATCGGCAGCGACGTCGCCTCGAGGTCCATGTTCCGGCGCACCAGCACCACGGCGAATCCAGCAACCGCCAAGCCGAGCACCACGACCAAGAGCTGGATCACAGTCTCGGCGGTGGCCCAGGCGCGCCGGGGTAGCAGGTCCTGGAAGAAGCGGACGCGCACATGGGCGCCGCCCCGGCTCGCCAGGATCCAGCCGGTTGCCGCCAGCCACACCATCAGCATGCGGGCAGCCTCGTCGGTCCAGGCCAGCGGGTCGCCGAGACCGCGCGTGATGACGCCCAGCAGCACGCACCCGAGCAGCACCACTAGCAGCACGCAGCCGACCGCTCGGACCACCAGGTCAAACATCCGCATGTCTTCAGGCCGCGAACACGCGGTCCCACAGGCCGGGTCCCCATTTCGCCCCGAATTTGGCGGGCACGCTGGCCAGCACGGGTTTGCGGAAGCTCTCCAGGTCGGGCGTGATAACCGTCATGCCGGCCTTGGCGAAGGTATCGGACAGCATCGTTTCCTGACGCACGATCTCGTCGTCCTGCTCGCGCCCAAGCCGGCTGAGCGAATCCCGCAGCATGTCCTGCTGTGGCGGCGTCAGCGTCTTCCAGGCATCTTCGTTCACGACGATCAGCCGCGGCGTCATAATGTGGGCGGTCAGTATCAGATATTTCTGCACTTCGTAGAACTTGGTCGATTGGATCGTGGGCAACGGGTTCTCCTCGCCATCAACCGCCCCCTGGCTCAGCGCCAGATAGAGTTCACCGATGTTCAACGGGGTGGCCCGCGCGCGCCAGGCCTCCGCCATCGCGCGATAGGTATCGACCTCGGGAATACGCAGCTTGAAGCCCGCCATGTCCGCCACGGTCCGCACCGCGCGCGACCCGGCCGTGACATGCCTCGTGCCGTAATAGGTCGAGCCGATAACCCGCATGGCGCGCTTGGCGACGAGTTGGCCGTTCATGTCATCCATCAGCGGCGCCGACAGAGCCCGGCGCATATGATCCGGGTCGCGCCAGATATAGGGGGCCTCGAGGATCGAGAACGGAGCAACGAATTGGCCGAACTGGGCCGCTCCCTCGTCGACCATCTGGATGGCGCCTGAGGACGTCGCCTCGATCAAGTCGCGCGACGAGCCCAATTGGCCGCTCGGGAAGGTCTGGATATCGACGGCGCCGCCGGTTTTCTCGCGCATCTCCGCGGCGACCTTGTCCATCATGGCGACCGAGGGATGACTGGCAGTCAGCACGGTGGCCCAGCGCAGCACCGTGGCGGCGCGGGCGCGGCGGGACCGGGCGGCGAGCAAAGCGGTGGCGGCGGTCCCGGCGACAAGGGTGCGGCGTGTTGGGCTCATGGTGGTTTCCTCACTCGATACATGCTCTTCGGGCACGCTTGCTGAACGGCTTGGGCGTTAGTCGACGAGTTCCGGCGCGCGCATGTCGATCCGCGCGCCGCCTTTGGCTTCGAACAGATGCAGCAAAGCCGGGTCGGCCGCGATCCCGATGACGTCGCCGGGTCGGGCGTCCAGGCGGCTGTGCAGCACGGCGATCATCTCGCTGCCCTGGACGTCCATCGTGAGTTGGGTCTCGGCACCCGTCGGCTCGATGACGACGATGGTGGCGGGGATTCCGGCCGGGTCGAGCCGGATGTGCTCGGGCCGGATGCCGAGGCTGATGGCCTGACCAGCCCGGCCCGGCGGCACGGCGGGAATCGGGATTCGCAGGCCCGATGGCGTCGTTACGGTGGCGGACCCGTCGGTCGTGAAATGACCCGAGATGACGTTCATTGAGGGGCTGCCGATGAATTGCGCGACGAACAGGTTGGCCGGCCGGTCGTATAGCTCGAGCGGCGCGCCCTGTTGCTCGATAATGCCGTCATGCATGACCACGATCTTGTCGGCCATGGTCATCGCTTCGACCTGGTCATGCGTGACGTACACGATGGTCGAGCCGAGCCGCTGGTGCAGTGCCTTGATCTCGGTGCGCATGTGCACGCGCAGTTTCGCATCGAGGTTGGAGAGCGGCTCGTCGAACAGGAATACCTGCGGATCGCGCACGATGGCCCGGCCCATCGCCACGCGCTGCCGCTGACCGCCGGATAGCTCGCGCGGCAGCCGCTCCAGCAATGCATTGAGGCCGAGAATGCCGGAAGCTCGGTTGACCTTGGCGTCGATCTCGGTCCGCGGCGCCTTTCGGAGCTTGAGGCCGAACTCCATGTTCTGCCGCACCGTCATGTGCGGATAGAGCGCGTAGTTCTGGAACACCATTGCGATGTCCCGCTCCTTGGCCGGAAGATTGTTTACCACGCGGGTGCCGATCCGGACCTTACCGGCGGTGATCTCCTCGAGGCCAGCGACCATGCGGAGCAGCGTAGACTTGCCGCACCCGGACGGGCCCACCAGTATCACGAACTCCCCGTCGGCGATGTCGATGGAAACGCCGTGCAGCACCTCTACCGGCCCGTAGGCTTTCCGCACGTCCGAGATCGTTACAGATGCCACGTTAATATTCCTCTTCTATCCGCCCTTGACGGCGCCGGCGGTGAGGCCGGCCACGATCTGCCGTTGTGCCAACACTGTCAGTATCAGCACCGGCAAGGTGACGACCAACGCTGCCGCCGCGAGCGGGCCCCAGCTGACCTGTTCGAAGGAC
The DNA here is from genome assembly GCA_964244305.1 of uncultured Acetobacteraceae bacterium. Lineage (GTDB taxonomy): Bacteria > Pseudomonadota > Alphaproteobacteria > Acetobacterales > Acetobacteraceae > CAHJXG01. Next base: position 18,481 of record CAXTJW010000012.1, on the reverse strand, counting down.
AGCATGTTGTAGACTGCCACCGGCAGCGTGCGCGTCTCGCGCCCGGCCAGTACCACGCCGAAGACGAAGTTGTTCCACGAGAAGATGACCGACAGGATCATCGCGACGACGATCCCGGGTTTGGCGATCGGCAGCGTCACCTGCAGGAACGTCTGCCAGCGACCGGCGCCGTCGATCATGGCGGCCTCCTCCAGCTCGATCGGCGTCGTCTCGAAATAGCCGATCATGATCCAGATCACGATCGGCACCGTGACGACCAGGTGGATGATGATCTGCGGAACGAGCGTGCCCAACAAGCCCAGCCACTGGAAGATCAGGAACATGGGGATCAGGAACGACAGCCCCGGGGTCATGCGCGCGATCATGATGACGATCGCCGAGCGGTCCGCCTTCATTCGGGCAATGCCATAGCCTGCGGGGACGCCGACGATCAGCGCCAGCAGCGTGGCCAACCCAGTGACGACGACACTGTTCCAGAAATAGAGCAGGAAATTGTTGGAGGCGAACACGCGGACGTAGTTCTGCCAGGCGATGCGGGTGGGGATGAACACCGGCGGATAGGCGCCGTTGTCGATCTCGTATTTCAACGAAAGCGAGAGCATCCAGAGAAAGAAGAACAGCGCCGGTGACACCATCAGCACGACGCACACGAACGTGCCAATGCGGTCGAACGCCTTCCAAGCGAGCCGTTTCGCGTCAGTAGTCATTTCAACCCCGCCATCCGGGCCGAGCTCCGTCGCAATTGTAGCAGCAGCAGCGAGAGCACGACGATCAGGGCGAAGAACACGACCGCGATGGCGGAGCCGTAGCCGACGTCGGAGTAGCTGAACGCCACGCTATACAAGTACAAGTTGGTCGTTTCGGAGGCGGTGCCGGGGCCGCCTTGCGTCATCGCGTAGATGATGTCGAAGCTCTTGAGCGCGTCGATCATCCGGATCGTCACGGCCACCAGCAGGAATGGCGTGATCATCGGCAGCGTAAGGTAACGGAAGCGCTGCCAGGCATTCGCGCCGTCGATCTCAGCGCTTTCATAGGGGTCCTGCGGCAGCGAGGCGAGACCGCCCAACACGATCAGCATGACCAGCGGTGTCCACTGCCAGGTTTCCACCAGCACCAGCGACGGGATCACCGTATCGGGCGAGAAAATCCAATCCTGCGGCTCGATCCCGATCAGGGACAGCAGGTAGTTCAGCACGCCGAGCTGTGGGTGGAACATCATGGTCCATACGAGGGCGATGGCGACCGGGGTGGCCATCATCGGCATCACGAAGATGCCGCGCAGCAGCCCGCGGAACGGCAGCTTGCGGTTGAACAGCAGCGCCGACGCCGTGCCGAGCACCATCGGCGCCAGCACGGACAGTCCGGTGTAGAGCAGCGTCACCTGTATGGAGTGGCCGAACCGACGGTCGCTCAACAGATGCAGGAAGTTGGTGAGCCCGACGAAATGCTGGGCCTCGCCGATCTTCCACTCGCTGACGCTCATCCACAGCGTGAAGGCCCAGGGCGCCAGGATGGTGGCCACGACCACGACCAGCGCCGGGATCACGAATGGCCAGTAGGACGGGGTCAGCCCGCCCGGCCGGGTCGGCTCCGCCTCGTCCGCAGCCACGAGTGCCGCCGATGAAGTCGAGAGGCTCACGCCTTTTCGCTTCGCGCCAATATCGGCTGGAAGTCGGCCGTGGCGCTGCGCAATTCGCTCGCCGGGTCGGCTCCGGATAACATGTTGCTGAGCGCGATGCCGAACACGTCGCGGAATTCGGTGACCGGGATGATCACCGGCAGTGCCAGCCGGCTGATCTTGCCCGAGGCTACGACGGCATCGAGCCAAGCGGCCGGCATCGTCACACCCTTGCGCACATCCGGGTCCGTCAGCACGGAATTACGGAACGGCACGCCGGCCCCGGCCTGCAGCATGCGCGCGCCGATCTGCTTGGACACTGCCCACTGGCAGTAGAGGTAAGCCGCCTCTTTCTTGGTGCTGGCCGCCGCAACCCCGATACCGTCGCCGGTCGTGGCGGCGGCATGCGCCTTGGGGCCGCGTGGCATCAGCCCATAGCCGACCTTGCCCACGACGCGGGACTTGTCGGGATCTTCGAGCGGCGGCGCGAAACCGACGCCATCGAACCACATCCCGATCCGGCCCTGCAGGAACGCCGATTGGCACTCCGCCCAATTGAATCCGGTCACGCCGCGCGGCGCGGCCTTGGTCATCAGGCGCTGATACAACGCCGCGGCAGCCACGGCGTCGGGCGTATCGGTCAGCAGCTTGCTGGATGGATCGACCGAGGTGGTGTCCCAGGCGAGCAAAAGGCTGGTCCAGACCGGGGTGTTGGCATTCTTGAGCCCGCGGGCGACGAAGCCCGAGACCTGCGCCTTCGGGTCGTTCAGCGCTTCGGCCGTCGTGACCAACTCTTCGAAGGTGGTCGGGAAAGGCAGGTTCTTCTTCGCAAAGAGTTCCTTGTTGTAATAGATGATCCAGTAATCGACCGAGAACGGCAGCGCGCCGACCTTGTCGCCATCCTTGGCAAAGGTCTTGCCGGCCTCCGCGAAATCGTCCCAGAACCCGGGCGGCGTCAGCGCCGGGTCGGCGATCGGACCCGACAGGTCAGCGAGCCAGCCGCCCTTCTCGAATTGCCGCTTCTGCACGTGAAAACTGAGGTGCACGACATCGAAGCTCGGCTTGCCGGACGCAAATTCGATCGTGGTCTTCTGGCGCTGCTGCTGCTCCGGCGTCTGCTCGGAGTTGACCTTGATACCGGTCAGCGCCTCGAATTCCTTCTCGTATTTCTGTAGCGTGTCGCCGCGCGGACTTTTGATGAGGTTGACCTCGATCGTGATGCCGGCAAAGCGCTTCATATCCGGTGTAGACTGCGCGCGCGCGTGGCGCGCCGTGGCCAGCCCTGCCAGGCCCAATCCACTCGCCGCAACGAAGCTCCGGCGTGTCGGTGTGCTGGACCAGCTCATGCGTCATCTCCCTATGATCGAACCAGCGTGCGCTGGTCCGAATGCTCGTGCCGACTTGTGCCGGGCGGTTTGTTGCCCGCCCTTCCTAACCGTGCAGTCACAGATGCGTCAATAAGAAGGTTAGTGGTAACATGTTAAACATGAAGACTTGACCACGTAGGAAGTTCTACCCTTGTCAGTGCCGAGTTTTCTCGGCACTGACATGCCCAACATGCATCGCGCAACGTGAGCAGGCTGCGGTCAGAAATCTGTGCGGGAGCGGTGTGAGACCATGGCGGACCGGATTTCGCAGACCGAACCGGAGATCAATCTCCGCGAACGAGCCTATAGGGCGTTCACCAGCCATCTGCTCAACGAGGCGCTGAAGCCAGGCCAATTCATATCCCAGCGCGAATTGGTGGACCTGACCGGCTTTCCGCTCGGCGCCGTGCGCGAGTTGATCCCCAGGCTTGAGGCCGAGGGACTGATCCGGACCATTCCGCAGCGCGGCATGCAGATCGCCCAGGTGGACCTGACGCTGATCCACCAGGCTTTTCAGTTCCGCCTGTTCATCGAGCGCGAGGCGATCGCCCTATTTATCGTCAGCGCGCCCGACGCTGTGCTCGCCAAGATCCGGCGCTCGCATGAATCCATCCTGGAGCGGGCGCACCGCCTCACCAAACCATCGCTGATGCCGGCCCTGATCGACGATGCGCAACGGACCGATTGGAGCTTCCACGACCAGATCGTCGACTCGCTCGGCAACGGCATCATCTCTAACAGCTACCGGGTCAATTCGATCAAGATCCGCTTGATCCGCCAGTCCCTGAGCCGGCTGGCCGCTGATATCGTCATCCCGGTGATGAACGACCACATGAAGGTGCTCAATGCGCTGGAGAGCCGCGACGCCGACCGGGCCGTCGCCGCGCTCTCCGAGCATATCGAGCACGCCCGCATGCGGGCTCTCGGCTTTTAAAGCAGTATCAGTCAGACCGGAATGGTCTGGCTGATACTGCTCCTCAGAACATAGCTTAGAGTGCTTTCAGGCCGACTTCTTCAGTCAGCCTGAAAGCACTCTAAGCTGCCGCAGCGACGCGGATCTGCTTGAAGGCCTGCGCGATTCGCTGACCTTCCGCTGCATCGAACGCCTGCAACGGCGCGCGAACGTTCAACCAGCCGGCCTCGCCGAATTGCGCCGCCAGGATCGATTTCATCACCGGGACGAACGGGCCCTTCATATACGACAGCGCCGTCTGCATGGGCGCGAGTGCCGCCTTGTCGTTGAACATGGCGCGCACCAAGCCCGGGACCACGTTGCACATCCCGCAGATCGATCCTGCCCCACCATCGGCGAGCGCACGGCCGATATCGGCCTCGTTGCCGACCAGCACCGCGACGTCGGGCGCTGCCGCGCGGAAAGCCTGGAACTGGCTGTAGTCGCCGCTGCTGTCCTTCAAGCCGGCGACGACCGGCCCGTAGGAGCGCCGCAGCGCCGCCAAGGTCGCGGGCGGGATCGCCACGCCGGAGACTTGCGGGATGTGATAGAGCGTGACCCGGAGACGGTCATCGCCAACCGCGTCTATGACGTTCGCGAACGCCGCCTCGAGCCCGGCTGCCGCCACGTCGCGGTAAAAATACGGTGGCAGCACCAGCGCGTGGGTAACCCCGAGCGCCAGCGCCGAACGGATCAACGCCACCGTGTCCGGCAGCGCCGGAAACCCGGCCCCGAGACCGATCTGCGTGGGCGAGATTCCCGCGGACAGCAAGGCTTCCACAGCTTGCAGCCGCTCCGGCGCGGAGAACGACGTGCCTTCACCGGTCGTGCCGAACGGGACGACACCGTCGCAGCCCTCGGCCAGGAGGTACTGGGCGTGAGCGGCAAAGGCCGGGAGATCGACATCGCCAGACTTGGTCAGGGGCGTCGCCATGGCTGCCCAATATCCACGGATCGCTTCGCTCACGTCACTGCTCCCAATCCTGCTGAACGCCACAAAGGACGTCTGACATGTCACTATGTCAAGAACTTGTTGCAACACATGCGCCGAGCTATGACGTCCGGAAAGCCGGGGGAGTAAACACGGAATGGATCAGCAGCCAGACATTCTACTCGTTGCGAGTGGCGACATGCGGCCCAGTGCCAACGCGATGTGCTGGCCTGCTCAGGCCGACATGGAGCGCCGGCTCGGCGCGGCGGTCGCGGCGGAAGGCCGCCGGATCGTGCGCGCCCATTCGGTGGACGCGGCGACCGGCCATGGCTTCATCGCCAGCCAAAAGGAAGGCATGGCGGTGTTCGCCGGGATCGATCCGAACGCGCCGCTGATCGTCGCCGAGGCGGTCTGGCAGTATTCGCACCATGTGTTGGCCGGGCTGATCAGCCATCGTGGCCCGATCCTCACCGTCGCGAACTGGTCCGGCACCTGGCCTGGCCTGGTCGGCATGCTCAACCTCAACGGATCGCTCACGAAGGCTGGCGTCCGCTACCATACGCTGTGGAGCGAGGCGTTCGAGGACGAGTGGTTCCGGGGGAAGCTTCGCAGTTGGCTGCAGACCGGGTCATTGGAGCATGATGCGACGCATGTGACCCCGTTTGACGCCGCCGCCGTGCCAGGGGCGGCGACGGCGGCAGCCGCCGCGATCGCCGACGATCTGCGCCGGCGCAAGTCGATCATGGGCGTGTTCGACGAGGGGTGCATGGGCATGTACAACGCCATCGTTCCTGACGAGCTGCTGTTTGCGCTCGGTATTTTCAAGGAACGCCTATCCCAATCGGCACTCTATGCCGCGGCGCGCGATGTGCCGGAGGCTGAGGCGCGTGCCGTGCTCGACTGGCTCCTGCAGCGCGGCATGCGCTTCCACTATGGGCCAGACGAGGCGACTGATTTGACGGAGGCCCAGGTGCTCGGCCAGTGCCGTACGTACATCGCCGCGGTGCGCCTCGCGGACACTTATGGATGCGAAACTATTGGCATCCAGTATCAGCAGGGGCTGAAGGACCTCCTGCCGGCGTCGGACCTCACGGAGGGGTTGCTCAACAACGACGATCGCCCGCCCGTGCTGGACAGCGCCGGGGCGCCGATCCGCCCAGGCCAAGCCATCCCGCATTTCAACGAAGCCGATGAGTGCGCCGGCGTCGACGCGCTGTTCACCAACCGCATTCATCGGGCGCTGGGCCAACCGGCGGAGACGACGCTGCACGACATTCGATGGGGCGATGCGGACCAGAGCGGCAGCATCGGCGACTACGTTTGGGTGCTGGAAATTTCCGGCGCGGCTCCGCCCGCCCACCATGTCGACGGCTGGGCCGGCACCGACTCCTGGCGGCAGCCGCCGATGTATTTCCGCCTCGGTGGCGGCACCGTCCGCGGCATCGCCAAGCCCGGCGAGATCGTCTGGTCCCGCGTCTTCGTCGAGGACGGCCGGCTCAAGATGGATATCGGCCGCGCCCGCGTTGCCGACCTGCCGCTAGCGGAAACAGAGCGCCGCTGGCAGGCGACCACGCCGCAATGGCCAATGATGCACATGGTCCTCTACGGCATCTCGCGCGACCAGATGATGGCCCGGCACAAGGCCAACCACATCCAGGTCGCCTATGCCCACTCGGCGGAAGAGGCCGACCTCGCGATGTACGCCAAGGCCGCGTTGGCCGCGGAACTTGGCCTGACCGTCGCACTGTGCGGCACGCGCAAGGGCGGCGCGGCGTTCCAATGAAGCACGTCGCCATCGGCGTGGACGTCGGCACCGGCAGCGCCCGGGCCGCCGTGTTCGGACTCGACGGCACGATGTTGGGCCAGGCGAGCCGCCCGATTACCACCTGGCGCCCACAACCCGGCTTCGTGCAGCAATCCAGCACCGACATCTGGTCCGGCGTCGTCGCCGCCGTTCGGGAAGCGGTGCAGCATGCCGGCCCGGTGCACCCGGTCGGCATCGGCTTCGATGCGACGTGCTTGCTGGTGGCGAACGACGCGAGCGGGGCGCCGGTGTCGGTGAGCCCCGACGGCGCGGCGGAGCAGGACGTGATCGTCTGGATGGATCACCGCGCACAGGAGCAGGCCGACCGGGTCGACGCTGGTCAACATGAGGTGCTGAAATATGTCGGGGGACGCATCTCGCTCGAGATGGAGGTCCCGAAGCTGATCTGGCTGCGCAAGAACCTGCCGCAATGTTGGTCCAAGGCGGCGCATCTGAGGTAGGTTGAGGATACGTGTAAAACACGGTCACAAGGACAGCGAAGAGCAGAAAATCCTTTCATAACAGTTACTTGGCGAGATGCTCCAGCGGCCTTCGGAACCCAAATCTCCAGCTCTACTGTAGGCAGTTGGCCCGAGTGTCCGGAAATGGCTCAGCGGATGGTCGCCAAAGAACTACGTCATTTCAATAGGATCTGTGGCAGCTTCCGAAGTCCAGAAAGGTAAGCCTTGCCGGACAGGAACCTTGAAACTGGCCCGGATAGGTTTGTGACCAAGTTTTACACGTATCCTCATCCTACCCCCAAGGGGGCCGATGCGCTCGACCGAATGCCGCAGCTCGCTGCGGCGCTGGCGGCAGCGCGCCATCGTGGGCAGGTGTTGGTGGCGAAGCTCGATCGGCTGAGCCGCGACGTACATTTCATTGCGGGGCTGATCGCGCAGCGGGTGGCCTTTGTAGTCGCCAAGCTCGGCGCCGGCGTCGATCCCTTTATGCTGCACATCTACACGGCGCTGCCCGAGAAGAAACGGCGCATGTTCTCCGAACGCACCCGCGCGGCGCGCGCGGCTCGGAAAGGGCAGGGGGCGTGTCTGGGCAACCCGAGGGACTTAGCACAGGCGGGAGTGGTGGGCGCGGTGCGCACCGCGTAGCAAGCGCGGCGCATTGCGAAAAGACGCCGCCCCGCTCATCCGGGAAATCAGGTCCGGCGGTATCACCAGCTTGCGCGGCATCTCGGTCACGTTGAACAACCGCGGCCCGCGGCGGGCGCTGGGCAGCGACCCAGATCGGGGCGGTGCTGGCATGCATCGGTGCGGCAGCCGCGACAGCGGCGACGAATGAACGACCGTAGGACGGCTGCGCATCACTTGACGACGACGGCGGTGAGTCGGTCGGAGGAATTTGCCCGGCGCCGTATCGTGCCGAAAGGAGTCTCTCATGCTCGTGCCGGCACATTGATTGCGCGACAAGGTTGCAGCATGATTGCAGGCTCGGAAGCGGCCTTTTCCACCCTGCCCCGCAATCGTGTCATTCGGGCTTGTTTGCGGGCCGAATCCGAGTACACCTGCACGCGAACAGGTATATGCAGAACGGAAGCCCTATCGGCGCTTGTTGTTCCGAGGGCATCGAAGGCGGATGTAGAATGGTGCCCGCCTCCACGGCTCAGGTGCTGGCTGAAACAAGGGACCCACCGCCCTGCAGCCGGGCTTGCCCCGGGGTCATGCCGAACAGGCTGCGGAATGCGGCGCCGAAGGCGGGTTGGCCCCCATAGCCGGCAATGGCTGCGGCCCGGGTCGGGCTGGCTCCGGTTGTTAGCGCGCTGAGCGCGTCGGTCATGCGCACCTGCTGGCGCCATTGGCGGAAGCTAAGGCCTGTCTCGGCGCGGAACAGGCGGGCGAGTGTCCGGCTCAATGCGCCGGCCATGGCGGCCAGCCCCTCCATCCTGTGTAGGTCATCCGGCCGGGCACGCAGCGCCGCAGTCACCCGGCGCAGGCGCGCGTCGGACGGTATTGGCAGCCGGAGCGGCAAGGGAGTGGCGCGGCCAATCTCATCCAGCGCCAGCTCCGTCAGGTGATGGCCGCGGCCGCCCAGCTCCCAGTCCAGCGGTTCGGCGCAGGCAGCTACGATAACCTCCCGCAACAGCGGTGAGACCGCAATCACGGCCGTCCCGGTTCCGGCGCGGTTGGCCGCGTCCTCGCGCAGGAACAGGGTGCGCATCGCTACGGGGCCATCCATGCGGATGGCGTGTTGCGCGTCCGCCGGCAGGAACAACGCCGTGGAGGGCGGCACCATATAGGCAGCGCCGGGCGTCTCGATGCGCATCACGCCGGATATGGCATACAGCAACTGCGCCCGCGGATGGGCGTGCAGGCCGGTGGACAACCCACCTGGATAGTCATGCGCGAACCCGACCAGGGGCCGAGGTGCCGTTTCGAACTGCCCGATCCGGACTTGTCCGATTGGCGACAAAGAATGGCCGGATGCTGCCATCGCGGCAGGCTACAATGGCGTTGCCCTCAAAGAACAGTGGCGTGTGGCGGAACGCCGAGCCTGCTTGGGGCGTGAGTTAAAGTGCGGGGTAGCCATGACCGAGCCGATGTTTCCAGACGACCTTGTCTTCGTGCAGCCGAGCCAGCGGGAGCCAGGGCCTGTCACGCGCGGCCAGGTAAGGGAAAAGGCGTTCACGACGGACGGGCTTTGGGTTGGCTACTGCGACATCACGGCCCGCGACGAGCCGGGTGACTGGCACCACCACGCAAACTACGACAGCGTGATGTACCTTATCTCTGGCCGCTGCCGCATCGACTACGGGGCAAGCGGCGAGAAGTCCTACATCATGTCGGCCGGCGACTTCGGCTTCTTCGGGCAGGGCGTCGTCCACCGCGTTCAGATCCTTGACGAAGGCCGGTGCGACTACGTGTTCGTCCGCCTGGGCGAGGGTGAAAGCGTGGTCGCCATCCCAGGCCCGGCGCCACGGTTCCGGACTGGCAAAGCCTCCGACATGTTCCCGGACGACCTCATCTTCGTCCCGCCCAGCGCACGGGAGCCAGGCCCCGTGACGCGCGGCCAAGTCCGCGAAAAAGCGTTCACGACCGACGGGCTGTGGGTCGGGTATTGCGACATCACGGCGCGCGACGAGCCGGGCGATTGGCACCACCATGCCGACTACGACAGCGTCATGTACCTCGCCTCCGGCCGGTGCCGTATCGACTACGGGGCGGAGGGCGAGAAGTCCTACATCATGTCAGCCGGTGACTTCGGCTTCTTCGGCAAGGGCGTGATCCACAGGGTCCAAATCATTGACGACGGCCAGTGCGACTACGTGTTCGTCCGGCTCGGCCAAGGCGAAAGCGTCGTGCCCGTCAACGGGCCAGGCCCTCGGGTGCTATCCTAAGAAACGGCGCCAAGGCAGCCGCAAGGCCAGCAGAGGGCGCATGGGTCCGCAAACGGTGAGCACGGAACGCCACACAGGGCCACGGCGGACGGCCTGTTCTCGGCATCGGCTTGGATGCGGAAGGCAACCCGACGGCGAACCCGACGAGGGTCCTGAACCGCGCGATAATTCTGTCCGGCGGCTACAAGGGGTCTACCATTGCGATGATGGTGGAGCTTGTTGCCGACCCGCTGATCGGGGAACACCTGAGCTTCGAGGCAGCGGCGGAAGACAACGGGGACGGCGGGCCGTCGTGCGGGGGCGAGCTGATTATTACGAAATCCCCGGAATACTTGGGCGGGCAGGCCGTCGAACACGCGAGACGGCTGTTCGCGAAGCTGGCAAAAGAGCCTGCCGTCCGGCTCCCGTCCAGCCGGCGCTATGCCAACCGGGCCTTGTCGGCACGCGACGGCATCGAGGTCAGCGCCGACTTGTTCGCCACGCTCGGAGTGGCCTGAACCAGCATGCTTGCAAACGCATCGGTCTAACTCCCAGGAGACACCCATGCTGAACCGCCGCACCATCCTGAAAGCAGCCGGTGCTTCGATACTGCCATTGCCCGCCCTGGCCCAGCCCGCCGCGTCCCGGACATTGCGGATGGTGCCGCAGGCGGCGCTGACAATCCTTGATCCCATCTTCACCACAGCCGCCGTCACGACGAACCACGGCTATTGCGTGTTCGACACGCTGTATGGGTTGAACGCCCGCTTCGAACCGCTGCCGCAAATGGCAGCCGGCCACGCCGTGTCCGATGACGGCCTGACTTGGACCATCACCCTGCGCGACGGCCTGGCGTTCCATGACGGCTCCCCGGTGCGCGCCGCCGATTGCATCGCCAGCCTAAAGCGATGGGGTGCCCGCGACGTGCTGGGCCAGCTTCTGCTGGCCATTGTGAACGAGTGGCAGGCCAAGGATGACAAAACATTCGCCATCCGGCTGAAGCAGCGCTTTCCTTTGATGCTGTATGCGCTGGCCAAGCCGGCCACCAGCGTCCCGTTCATCATGCCGGAACGATTGGCGGCGACCGACTCCAGCAAGCAGGTCACCGAGATGGTCGGGTCCGGCCCCTACCGCTTCCTGGCTGACGAATTCATGGCCGGCCAACGTGCGGCCTATGCCAAATTCGCGGGCTACGTGCCGCGGCAGGAAGTGCCGGAGCGGACCTCCGGCGGCAAGCCTGCCTTTTTCGAGCGGTTCGAGTGGCAGGTGATCCCCGACGGCGCGACAGCGCTTGCGGCCTTGCAGAACGGGGAGGTTGATTGGTGGGAGCAGGTCCTGGCCGACACCATTCCGGTCCTGCGGCGCAGCCGCGATGTGACCGTCGGCCGGGGCGACCCGACCGGCTACCTCGGCGTACTCCGGTTCAACTGCCAGCAGCCGCCATTCAACAATCCCAAGCTGCGGCTGGCGGTGCTGGGCGCGGTGCGCCAGGCAGATTACTTGGCAACCATCACCAACGGCGACCCCGCAATCTACACGGTTTGCCACTCCTACCTGCCCTGCGGCACGTCATACGGGCGGGTGCCCGCAGCGGACCGCATGTCTGACGAGCCGGTCATCAGCCGGGCCAAGGCGCTGGTCGCGGAGAGCGGCTACAAGGGCGAGAAGGTCGTGGTCATCAACCCGGCCGATTTCCCTTCCATCCGTCCCATGGGGCAGATCACGGCAGACCTGCTGCAACGGCTCGGGATGAACGTCGATTTGGCCGAAACCGACTGGGGCACGGTGCTGCAACGCCGGGGCAGCCGCGAGCCGGTCGAGAAGGGTGGATGGAGCATCTTCCATACCTGGTTCCAAGGCATTGGCGTCGCCACACCTGCGACGGCCCCCTACCTGCGCGGCCAGGGCGCAAGCGGCTGGTTCGGCTGGTATGACAACCCCGCCGTCGAGAACCTGACGCAGCAGTGGGTTGTGACGGACACGGAAGCCGACCGCGTGCGGCTGTCGGGCGAGATCCAGGACATCGCCGCCGTGGACGCGCCGGCTGTGCCGCTTGGCGTTTTCAGCATCCCCACGGCCTACCGAAGCGACCTCACCGGCATGGTCGAGGGAGTGTCCCCATTTCCCTGGGGCATCCGGCGTGCGTGAGCGGCGGGGTGCGTCCACGTCGCCCCAATCCGATCCTTGGGGTGGCGGTTGCTACAATTCAATTCCATCCCTTTACTTCTAGTCTTGAGCATGGATCTTTCGAACTGGCAGGGCGCGCCCCGCCCGGACCGCGTCACCCTGGATAGCTGCTATGCCCGGCTGGAGCCGCTTGACCCGTCACGGCATGGGGCGGACCTGCTGGCCTCTGCCCAGCAGCCCGGCGGAGATGGCCGGTTCCTTTACCTGTTCGAGGAGCCACCGGTCGCCGCTTCGACCGACCCCCTGTTCTTCGCCGTGATCGACAAACGGACCGGGCGGGCAGAGGGCCGGCAGTCGCTGATGCGGATCGCTCCCACGCATGGCGTGATTGAGATCGGCCACATTCTGTGGGGACCGGCCATTGCCCACACTCGCATTTGCACCGAGGCGCTACATTTCTTCGCGGCCTACGCCTTCGACACGCTCGGCTATCGGCGGTTCGAGTTGAAATGCAGCAACGGCAACGAGCCGTCGAAGCGCGCAGCGGAGCGGTTCGGCTTCACCCTTGAAGGCGTGTTCCGCCAGCACATTGTGCAGAAAGGCCGGAACCGCGACACGGCCTGGTTTGCGATGGTGGACGATGATTGGTCGCGGCTGAAGGCGGGCTTTGAGGCATGGCTGCGACCGGACAACTCCGACACGGCCGGGCAGCAGAATGCCAAGCTGGCGTTCGATGCTGGATAAGCGTGGACAAGCTCTCATGCGATTGGGACGGCGATGATCGGCATTCTGCAATGCGGTGACCCGCCGGCGGGGCTTCGCACCGAGTTCGGCCCCTATGGCGCGATGGTGGAGCGGTTGCTTGGCCCAGGCCGGGACACCAAGATTTTTGACGTGACGAAGGGCGAGTTGCCCGCCAGTCCCGCGGCTTGCGACGCCTGCGTGCTCACCGGCTCGTCCGCTGGGGCGTATGAGGACCTGCCCTGGATCTCGCCGCTGCTCGGTTTCCTGCGGGAGGCCAAAGGCCGAGCCAAGCTGGTCGGCATCTGCTTCGGCCACCAAGCGATGGCGCAGGCGTTCGGTGGCGCAGTGATGAGGTCGCCCGCGAGCTGGAGCATCGGGCTGCACCGCTACGACGTGACGCACCGTGTGCCCTGGATGGACGGCGCGACGCATGTGGACGTTCCCGCTTCGCACCAGGACCAGGTCGTGACCCCGCCGCACGGCGCCCGCGTGGTCGCTGCCAGTGCGTTTACCCCCTATGCCGGGCTGGACTATGGCGACGCGATCTCGTTCCAGTTTCACCCGGAGTTCGGCGCCGATTTCGGCACTGCGTCAATCGAGGCGCGGCGGGACCGCTACGGTGCGCTGGCCGATCCCGCCATCGCGTCCTACAGCCAACCCAACGACTGTGCGCGGGTGGGATGCTGGATCGGCCGTTTTCTGGACACGCCCTAATTTCACACCGAGGTACGAGGGCACGCACAAAACCAGTAAAGAAGACATTGCAGCTCCTGAACCCACAGCATTAAGGCTTACCCATGCGCACCCGCGTTCTCGCCGTCCTTATCCTGTTCGCCACGCCGTCCCTTGCGGCGGCCCCCTCGCCCGTGCCGGCCGTGCACGGGATGGTCGTCACGGCCCAGCGGCTCGCGACGGAGGTGGGCGTCGATGTCCTGCGCCAAGGCGGCAACGCAGTCGATGCGGCGGTCGCGGTCGCCTACACGCTCGCCGTCACCTACCCGGCGGCGGGCAACATCGGCGGCGGCGGGTTCATGACGGTGCGGCTTGCAGATGGTCGCACCACCTTTCTCGACTTCCGCGAAAAAGCGCCGCACGACGCCACGCCAACCATGTTCCTCGACGCGCAAGGGAACGTCGTAGCCGACCGCTCGGTCAAGACGTGGCTTGCTGTCGGCGTGCCCGGCACGGTCGCCGGGCTTGAGCATGCCCGGGACCGCTACGGCAGCAAGTCGCGCGCGGAGTTGATGGCGCCGGCCATCCGTCTCGCGCATGACGGCTTCGAGCTGACGGCAGGCGACCTCGTGAACTTCACTGAGGCCAATGCCGACTTCCGGCGCGACCCAGCCTCCGCGATGATCTTCCTGCGCCCGGACGGCTCGTCCTTCGTCCCCGGCGACCGGCTGATGCAGCCCGACCTTTCGCAAACGCTGCAGCGCATCAGCGACCTTGGCGCGTCCGGCTTCTATGACGGGCCGGTGCGCGACCTCATCGTCCGCGCGAGCCGCGAGGGCGGCGGCATCTTCGCGCCGGAGGACTTCGAAAGCTACAAGGTCCGCGAACTCGCACCGGTGACGTGCGGCTATCGCGGCTACACGGTCATCTCCTCGCCTCCGCCAAGCTCAGGCGGGGTAACGATCTGCGAGATCCTGCAGATCCTGCAGGGCTATGACCTGCACGCGATGGGCTTCCATTCAGCGGCCAGCGTGCACGTCATGGCCGAGGCGATGCGGCTCGCCTATCGCGACCGCAACAACAAGCTCGGCGACCCGAACTTCGTCCGCAACCCGGTGGAGCAGCTCACGAGCCCCGCCTACGGGGACCAGCTTCGCGCCAAGATCGACCCAGCCCACGCGACGCCATCGGACCAGCTCCCGGCCGATAAGCCCGAGGGGCAGCAGACGACGCAGTTCTCCATCGCCGACGAGCATGGCAACGCCGTCAGCCTGACATACACGCTAAACTCCTGGTTCGGAGCGCGCTTGGTGGCTGCCGGAACAGGGATCGTAATGAACAACGAGATGGATGATTTCACCTCCAAACCCGGAGTGCCCAACCAGTTCGGACTCGTGCAGGGTGCAGCCAACGCCGTGGCGCCCGGCAAGACGCCCCTGAGCTCGATGTCGCCCACGATCGTCACGAAGGACGGGCACGTGGCGATGGTCATCGGCAGCCCCGGCGGGTCGCGGATCATCACAATCACGCTTGAGGCGCTCTCCAATGTGATCGATTACGGGATGACCATGCAGGAAGCGATCGACGCGCCGCGCATCCACATGCAATGGCTGCCGGACACGATCTACCTCGAACCTTACGCCCTTTCGCCCGATACGCGGAAGATCCTTGAAACCGAGGGCTACAAGCTCACCGACGGTGCGCCGTGGGGGATTGCGGAAGGCATCGTCGCCGGGGCGCCTCGTCTCACGGTGCCGCCCGGCGCCAATAGCGCCGGCTCGCTCGATCTCGGCACGCTCAAGCTACCCGGCGCGACGCTTTTTGGCGCTCACGACCCGCGTGGGCCGGCCGGGCTGGCCGGGGGAGAGTAGGCCCGTTCGATTGCCCTGCCGGTCGGCGAGCGGCGAGCGGCGAAAAAGCCTTTTAAAGGGGGCGTTGGACTTCCTACCGTTCGTCAAGGGCAAATAGATACGCCGCGGCTTTGTGGGATTGCGTTTGTTCTCATACGGCGAGACGACAAGGCTCAGGCGTAAGGACCTTCGCTGGTGACGTCCTGTGCTGGTGTGGGTGTGCTGTTGTCGGGATCGAATTGTTGATCCTCCCCCGGTTCCGCGGACACCTCTGATACGCTCCATGTGGGCAAGGGACGGTTTCTGATGGTGAAGATGAGACGAGAGTTCACGCCCGAGTTCAAGCGGGAGGCCGTGGCGCTGTTGGAGAATAGTGGTCGGCCGCAGATGCAGATCGCTGGCGAGCTCGGAACCCAACCCTCCATGCTGAGGCAATGGCGCACAACCGTGAACGGGGCCGCGTTGCGGCCGCGACCGGCAGGGTTGTCGGCAGCCGCGCCAACTAGCCATGTTGCGCCGCCGTCCGATCAGGCGGCCGAGATCGCCCGGCTCCGTCGTGAGCTCGACCGAACCCGCATGGAGCGTGACGTTTTAAATAAAGCGATCGGCATCTTCGCGGAGATGCCGAAGTGAGGTTCCGTTTCATCGAGCAGCACGTGCACACCTGGCCGGTACGTCTCATGCGCCACGTGCTCGAGGTCTCCCCGAGTGGCTATTACGGATGGCGATCGCGTCCCGAGAGTGCACGGTCGGCTGCAAATCGTCAGCTCCTGGAAGATGTCCGCCGGCTCCATGCCGGCCATCACGGGCGCTACGGCTCTCCTCGTGTGCACGCGGCTCTCCGGGCCGAGGGCCGATCGGCCAGCCACGGGCGTGTGGAGCGCCTGATGCGCCGCTACGGCATCCGGGCTCTCGCGGGCCGGCGCTTCCGGCCGTGCACGACCGACAGCCATCACGACCTCCCGATCGCCCCGAACCTCCTGAAGCAGGAGTTCTCGGCCTCGATGCCGAACACGGTCTGGCTCGCCGATATCACGTACCTGACCTGACGACTGGCGAGGGCTGGCTCTACCTCACGGCCGTTCTTGATCTCGCGACCCGCAAGGTGGTGGGCTGTTCCATGCGCGATCATATGCGCACCGAACTGACGACGGCCGCGCTCATGAGGGCTGCGCAACGGCAGAGGCCGATGGCCGGCCTCGTCTGTCATTCGGATCGCGGCTGAGGTGGTCCCCGTTTTTCGGCTCTCCCGCACTTCGTGTGGATTATGCCGCCAGCAGAACGCGTCGGCGGAGAAGGTCGAAGCCGGCGTGACCATACATCTGGCGCTTGATGGCTTTGAGCCGGTTCACCTGTCCTTCGGTCTGGCCGTTACTCCAAGGGGTGGAGAGGGCGGCGTGTATCGCATCGGCATCTTGTTTCAGCCCGGCAGCAAACGTCTCCATCGTCGGGACACCACACTTGCCGGCTTCGGCGAGCCAGGAATCCAGTTCGGCACTGGCTGCCACGGCGTCGGTTTGGTTGCCGACGTTGCACGCACGCACCAGGGCGGTGAACCTGCGGGCAAGCATGGCCACGGTCGCGGCGTCTTTGTCCTGTTCCACACGTGCGACCGCTACCGCATCGGCCGCTGGCAGCGTTGCGGCGGGCTGCACGAGCAGCCACGCGAGTTGCCGGGCGGCCGGCAACGGCGTTGGTGTGCTGCCATCAGGCGAGTCTGGATTGGTTGGCATCCGCCCGCGCCATCGGTGCGGCGCGGTCCTGGCCGGCGTTCGACGTCGTTCGCTGAGCCAGCGCCGCACCTGCCTGGCGGTGCCGGTGAAGCCTTGCGCCTGCAGCTCCCGCCACAGCACAGCGGCATCCTCGCAGCCCTCGGCAACCCGCGCCTGCAGATGCGGAAGATGCCGGTCGAGGGTGCTGCGGCCGGGGCGACGCGCGCCGCGCTCCGGAAAGCTTGAGGCATAGGCGTAGTTGCGCACCGTCCCGCGCGCCAGCTTCATGGCACGGGCGATCGCGATCAGCGGTTCGCCTGCGGCACGCCGGCGCTGCACCTCGCCATACAAAGCAAGGCGACGCTCACGGCTGTCCGCGCGAACCTGTTCGTCCGCCCCGCTGCGCGGGAACGGCCCGGTGCGTCTGGGCGGCACGGCGTCACCGTCGTCAGAGATGACCGGCAGCCGCCGTAGCCGGCCATGTGCGCCGGCAAGCCAGCGCTCGACGGCCTGGCGCAGATTGGCCAGCAGATGCCAGCGGTCGGCCACCTGGACCGCCGCTGGCGCGCCAATTGCGAGGCCGCTGGCATACTCCGTCGAGCGGTCGCGTGCGACCACCTCGATCCCCGGCCGCTGCCGCAGCCAATCGGCCAGCGTCGCCGCGCTGCGATCGGGCAGGAGGTCGACCACGCGACGCCGCTCCAGGTCGACGACGATCGTGCCATAGCTGCGTCCCCTGCGCTTTGCCCAGTCGTCGACCCCAATGACGCGGGGCTCGGTTGAATGCGGCAAAGGCAACCGGTTGAGCAGGCGCAGCACGGTGTCGGCGCTGGCCGGCATAGACAGCCCGGACAGCAGCCGTGCGCCGGCTTCGCCGCCCAGCGCCGCACCCGTCCGTCCTTGCGCCTCGGCCAGCCGGCGCGTGCGCCGGGCGAAGGGCGCCACCAGTTGCGACACGCGCTCGGCGAAGGTTTGGCGGGGACAGGCGGCGTTGCGGCAGTGGAACCGACGCACGCGCAAGCGGACCCGGACCGTCCGTCCAAGGGACGGCAAGTCGGCGGGGTGCCGACGATAGCGGCCGTGTACGGCCCGGCTCATCGTGCCGCAATCTGGGCAGCAACTACCAAGAGCCACGGCGTGGGCATCGATTTGAAGATGGGCCGGAGTATCAGGTGTCACCTGTTCGATCCGGCAGCCAGGGATCGGACATTGAATATTCATGCAATACTTTATGGGAAGACACACCGCCTTTCACAAACACCAGTGCTTTCCCGTCACAATCCACACGAAGTGCGGGAGAACCCGTTTTTCGGACAGGTGGTTAAGCTTGGTTCGCCTGACGAGAAGGACGGACCCGATGACGGGCAAACGGAAGC
>CAXTJW010000011.1:0-26370 GCA_964244305.1 uncultured Acetobacteraceae bacterium | reverse complement strand
TCCAGGTCACGTCGCGCGACGTGGATAAGCAAACGTAAACCGTTGAAATCTCTAATATTTTGATGAGGTTACATGCACGTTTTCTCAGCCACTTGCCTAGTTAATCGTCCAGTGCTCGCAGGGCGTCGTCCATGTAGTCCGGGGTGTGATGCACATAATGCTTGGCGACAATCGCCGGAGAGTTGCCGAGGTAGGCCGCGACCCGATCAAGCGGAACCCCTTTCTGCGCCATCCACGTTGCGGCCGTGTGCCGCAGAGTGTGCGGCGTGACGCCGGGTAAACCGGCCTTGCGCGCCGTCACCTTGAACCCCCGGCCGATCAGCGTCACGGGCTTGCCCCGATACTCAATCACGAACGGCGACCGCCGCGCGATATGCGCCGGCTCCAGCGCAGCTCGCACCTTCGCGTGCATAGGCAAGATGGAACGGCGCTTGTTCGCTGAAGGGGCGTTGCCGAAGTCAACGATGCCGCGCGCCATGTCAACGCGGTCCCACGTCAACTCAAGGATCGCGCCGGCCCGCGCTCCAGTATAAAGCGCCAGAACGATAAAGAGGCGCATGTGCGGCGACACGGCCGCAGCGACGAGCCGGGTCGCCTCATCCCGCGTCAACCACCGCTGGCGTGGGGGCGTCTCGGGCGGCATGTCGAACAACGGGACGGCGGCGATCCACTGCTCGGCCTTGGCCCAATGCAGCCCGGCCGTCAGCAGCTTAAGTTCGCTTCGCAAGGTGGCGTCGGACAAGGGGCGCACGTTCTTGCCACCGTAAACGACGCCGCGCAAACCGCCGGCGCGCCGCGTAGCAATGTAGTGGCGCACGCGTTCCTTCGTCAGCAGGTCGGCAGGAAGGTCAGCAAACACGGTCAGGATTGTGTCGATGATCCGGCTGAACGCTGGCCCCACCGGGCGCCGCATCCGGTCCTCACGGTAAGCATCCATGATCTGCCCGATGGTCGGCGCGTCCGGGACGACCGGGGCGCCCCATGTTGTCTCGAATTCCGCTAAGAAACGGCGCGCCTGCGCAAGTATGCCAGTGCGGCACGACATCCGGCGTGCCGCTCCGTCGTGCCAGAACTGGACGTAGTAGTGACCATTGCGGAGCGCGAGGGAGAAGGTGGGGCGGTCGGCGCGGGGGCGCGGCATTGCGTACGCTCATAAGTGGTTATATCGTCCACCGTAAATCGCACGAGCGAACCCAGTCGCATATGGGGAATATCGCCCCTCGATGCCAAATTATAGACGTGCTGGCGGGAACACACCCATCGTTCCGCGAGCTGCGCCACCGTGAGCACCGCCGACATCAGTGCACCATCACGCCTGCGACGCGCATGGCGCACTGGACCTCAGCCATGGCAGCGCCTTCTTCGGCATCGCGTGCGATCTCGTCGAGAGCGCGCTCGATCCGGGCGACGTCCGCAGCTTCACGCCGCAAGCGAGCGGCAATGCTGGAGAAACCGGCCATATCGAACTCCTCGGCCATGCCGAGCAACGATGCGCCGCTCATGCTGCCACTCCTAGCGGGTAATCCTCATCGTTCAAGGCGCGTTGCACTGCAGCGGCGATAGCCAGCGTCTTGCCCACCGGAAGCACCAGATCAGGCGGCGCGTCATCCGCCATGCCTTGCAGCATGTCAGCGAACCGGCGACGCATATCCTCAATCGTCATGCTGATAATCGCCTTCTCGCGGGGCGTCAGGTCGGCAACCATCTGAAACTCTCCTTCGCTATTGCTCATTCGTCGCATCCCCGACCGACCTGACCTGGAGCGTTCGGCGCGGTGAACTCACGCCAGTGGCGCCAGCCGCGTTCGCAGTGAAAGCCCCACTCCCGGACCTTCGGACCGGTCACGAACAGGGTCCAGACAGGGATGGCGTCGATCAGCTCGATCCGGTGCGGAGCCGGGCCGATGCGCAGCTTGAGCGCGCCTCGCGTCCGGCGACGTGCGCCATCTGGCGTGTGCTCAATGTAGTTGCCGGCCAGCAGGACGGAGCAATTCCACCGCCACGGATGGTCGTGCAACGCCCTATCATCGTCCGACCGCAAGAAGTGGTGCAGATACACGTTGCACCAGCGGTTGCGCGGGATCAGCCACCAGCGACGCAGGTATGGAGCGTCGGGGCGGCCAATCACGAAATCGGGCGGGCGGCGGTGCGAGACAGCGATCAGCCGCCGCGCGAGGCAGTCGAAGATCATGCGGCTCTCCTGCGCTCAGCGTTGACAGCGCAGTATTCGCACCAGGCGAACGCCCACGCACCGCGGGCAATGCGGACTTTCAGGACGCCGCGGCGAACCGCGGCGCGAGAAGCGAGGCGAGAACCGGTCGGGCGGCCGGGCTCAAAATGCCAGATCAGCGCATCAGCGAGATCGGATCGAGCCTGATTGAGTTGAAAGCCGGCGCGGTCGAGCGCGCTCCGGGCGCCTTCTTGGATCACGACCGCACCGCCCGCATCGCGCACTGCGTCGTCGCCATCGCCAGGGCCACGCCAAGGCCATCGGCATCGGCGCTCAATGCGATGGCGTCCTCCGTGCAGCCGGCTCGGTTCAGCGCGACGTTGATGGCGTTGGCGCGGTCAAGGGACGCCATGCCGATGTCGTAGAGGCCGAGGGCTTCGTGCGCTGAGCACGCCGCGTCGGTCAGCCGCCGAATTGCCCGGCGCGTGATGCCCACCAGGTCGCCGTGCGAAGCGATCAGGCAATGCACAACATCCCGCGGCAGTCGGCAGTCGCTGCCGGCGCTCATGGAATGCCCGCATCGAGCTGCGCCACGATGGCGCCGGCTTCGGCCCAATCTCCCGCCCGCACGGCCGCCGCCATGTCGGGCGCAGCGCAGATCAGAGCCGCGTTCGCCTCGCGATCCGGACCATTGACCAGAGCGACGACATCGCTTAGCCCTGCCGAGTTCGGTGACGCCGCGACCCGCAGATACACGCGGTCATGTGGCTGGATGGTCCAAGGCAACGGGCTGATCGGCATGGCGGGTCTCTCCCCTGATTGGTGGGGAAATTATTACCCGGAATACCTCATGACTGCAATGGAAAAAATACCCCACTTAAAAAAATATGGGCGCGGGGTGAAGCGCCAGCTGGAGTCTAGAGGCCAAGCACCTCTTCCCATTCAATGATGCGCAGCACCTCGGCCACCTGATCGGCGCAGAACGAACCAACGGATGGCGGAGAGTATTGCTCGACCTGTATCTCCTGATCCGTGCGGTCGATCAGCTTTTTGACGTGGCACATCGTAGGGCCGCCGGGCCGGACGGGATGCATCACGACGACGACATGCGAGCCAATTTGCGGTGGCCGGGTTCGGCTCGCGTAGATCATGGCGCCCGGCATCCGCCACGGCGCCATGCTCCCGCCTTCCATATAGAAGGCGAAGACGGTGGTCAGGCCAATCAAAGCGAGCGGGCGGCGCGTCCAATCGACAGGCGGGTCTAGTAGGTTCACGAAAAATCCTCCGTCGGGGCCGCCAGGGGCGCTCCCTAGGACGGGCACGTCGCGAGGCATGGCCGTGTGATCAGGCAAAACCGGCGCATTGCGCGCAATACGCGCACCGCCCTTCGGAACATTCGTTCTCTTATTAGGATGATTTGCCTCTAATAGTTCGGTCACATCGGCGTCAATGACTTTTGCAATTGCTGACAAAGTGCGGCCCTGCGGGCTGCGGCTGCGCCCCTTCATGATCTGCTTCACCGAGGTTTCATCCAGCCCTGCCGCCAAAGAGATTTGACGCATGGATATCCCGGTGGCGTCGATGAATTCCTGGATGCGGCGCTGGAGCCTGGTTGGCGGGGTCGATGCATTTTCCATGAGGGATGTGTGCCCGATCATGGCGTGCGCTGCACGGGGTAAATTTCCCGTTGCGTCAGGGGAACAAATACCCCATAATACCCCACATGATCGACGTAATGCACGCTCTTCTCCGCGACATCGAAGGGTTCATCGGGCAAGCCGAGGGGATGACCGAACGCAAGTTCGGGCTGGCGGTCGCCAATAATCACAAGCTGGTGCCGCGCATCCGTGCGGGGCACGGCGTGAATGCCAGCACGCAGAGCAAGATCATGGCCTTCATTTCCGGCACGGCGCGCAGTTCAGTGCGCGATGCGCCGCAAACTCACATCAATGGAGACGCGACGTGATCCGTTTTTCTGATTGGCGCACCAGCGGCGCCTTGCTGACATTCTGCTCCCTGGGAGCGGCGTTTTGGATGGCTATCATCCACTTTGTTCTGCTGTGCTTTCGATGAGCGAGCGTCGCTATATCACTCCCGGAGACCTTGCGACCATGCAGGCTCTGCGTGAAGCCGGGATGACCTACGCGCAGATCGGTGCGCAGACCGGGCACGGCGTGAGCGTCGTGTTTGAAAAGCTCAAGTCGGCCGGCGCAGCGCGTCGTCGTTGGCGACCTGCGACCGACGCCTTGCGGCAGGAAGCGCGCGAGTTCCGTGCGGCCGGGCTGACCGATGTCGAGATTGCAAGGCGCATGGACCGCCATCGGAGCGACATCACCCGGCTGATCGGCAAGCGTCCGCCGGTTGAGAAGGCTCCCGATCTTGAGGGCGTGCGACGCGGTGCCCGCGGTCGGCTTTTGACGCGCGATCCCGACCGAAACTCCTGGACCGACTTTGCCCTGCCGGCCGGACATCCGACGACGTTCGGCGCGATCAGTTCTGAGCCGTGGCCGTATCGTCGTTAGCGCCTCCATCGCTGATCTCCCATTCAATGATTGCGACATTGCATCATTGTTTTTGACGAAGCAAGGGTTTTTGAGGATTTCCATGAAAATAAGACACGATGGCGCGGAAGGAGGCGAAACGAGCGATGCGGCGCCGGCGCGTCGCCCCGTGACCGATGCGGAGCGGCAGGAGATGCGCGCCATGCGAGCCGCAGGCGAAAGCAACCGGACGATCTGCCGACATTTGCGTCGCAGCGCGAAGTGCATCAACGCACAGATCGGCCGCCCATCACCGCGACCGCCGGCCTATTCGCCGGGCGGATTGCGCAAGAAGGCGCGGCGCGAGCAGGCGCTGCGCGGCCGTGGCGACGAGATGCGGCAGGCTCAGCACGGATACGCTCTGCCGCCCGGTGATCCGCTGACCTGGGGCTCGATCAGTGCGGAGCCTTGGCCGGTCGGCGGGGTGGCGTCGTGAACGCGGCTTTCTGGGCCGGGTGGCGGTTGGCGCATTCCGGGCATCCGGACCGTTATCTTGCGGCTGGCGAATGGGCTGATTTCATGCGCGGCCAGCGTGCCGGTTTGGCGGATCTTTCTTCCGCCGTAGCGGCAGGAGGCTGAGATGCGCCAGCTCGCCCGCAACCTGCTGAGCCGGCCACGCCTGCAACGCGCCCTGTGCGCCTGGATGCGCTTTGCGCACCCGGATCAGTCCAGTGAGTTCCGCCGTCGCTGCGCGCAGGGACCGGTCATTGGCCTGATCGTGGTCCACGCGAGCGGAGAACGGTCTGTGCTGGATGCCGATCCGATGGGCCGCAACGTTGCTGCGCTGCTGGCGGCGCTGGGTGGGACGCGGTGATCGACCCATGCATCCCCGGCGGCGCGCGAGTCACGCGCTTCATGTCAGCGCGTCCCTGGCGCGCGTTCCTGGCGGCGCATCCTGGCTGGAGCGCGCCAGCCATCGTCGGAAACTGCGTGCGGGCCGGCGTGGCGGCCCTGCCGCTGGCGCTGCCCGGCGCTGTGCCTGCGGCGGGGTATACACCGCCCGCCTACACGACCACGGAACTTGCGAGGGGTGGGTCTGTCATCGCCCGTCTCCCCGGCTCCGCCCCCACGGCTGGCCTCTCGCAGGAGGTGGGGGCAAGCGGCATTGGCGCCGCAGAGATGGCCGGGTTGCCGCCCGTTGCCATCGCAGCGGGAGGATACCCCGCGCCGTATTTGGTGAGCAATCCGGAGGCGCCGGGTTGCTGCGCGCCGCTGCTGGGGTTGCCGAACGTGCCGCTGCTTCCGGTCGATGTGCCGCCGCAGCGAATGGCGCCGCTGCCAGAGGATAGTGCGCAGCCGAAGCCGGTCCCGGTGCCGGAGCCTGCGTCTGTGGCGCTGCTGGGGGCGGGATTGCTGGCGCTTGGGTTGGTGCGGGCTTGGCGGAATGGGAGAAAGTGATGACGCAGCTTGACGCAGGTTACGCCGCATTCTTGGCCGGGAAGGCGCCAGCGGTCGAGTCGGCGGGCTTTGAGCCTGCGCCATTTCCAGAGCACCTATTCGACTATCAACGCGCAGCAACGGATTTTTGCCTGCGCCGTGGGCGAGCGGCGCTGTTCCTAGACACTGGCCTCGGCAAGACGGTGTGCGAGATCGAGTTTGCGGCACAATGTGCCGCGCTGACCGGGCGACCGTCGCTAATCCTGACGCCACCGGCGGTGGCACGGCAGATCGAGCGCGAGGGGTTGCGGTTCGGCTATGCAATTCGTGTCGTGCGGGATGCGTCCCAGGTCGGGCCGGGCGTCAACGTCTGCAACTATGACCGGCTCGATCTACTGAACACCGCAGCGTTCGGCTGCGTTGTGCTTGATGAAAGCTCAGTGCTGAAATCGTTCACGGGCAAAGTCAGCCGCTCCCTGATTGAGCGGTTCGCCGCCACGCCCTATCGGTTGGCCGCGACCGCGACCCCGGCGCCGAACGATCACGTCGAGCTGGGCACGCATTCGGCGTTCCTAGGCGTCATGCCGCAGCACGAGATGCTCGTGCGCTGGTTCATCAACGACAGCGCGGACACGGGCACCTGGATGCTCAAGGGGCACGCGGCCCGGTCATTTTGGGACTGGTGCGCGTCGTGGGCGGTCATGGCCGAGACGCCGGAGGACTTGGGCTTCGACGGATCGCGCCACGTGCTGCCGCCTTTGGTGACGCACCGGCATAAGGTGGACGGCGACGTGCGCGCACCGATTGGAGCGCTGTTCGCAAGCGAGGTCTCGGCGACCACGATGCACGCGACCAAGCGAGAGACGGCGGCGGCACGCGCGGAGGCCGCAGCGGCGCTGGTCCGCGCCGACGATCGGCCCTGGCTGCTGTGGGTGGACACCAACTACGAAAGCGACGCCGTGCAGACCGCGATGCCGGAAGCTGTTGATGTCCGTGGCGACATGACGGCGGAGGCGAAGGAACAGGCCATCGCTGGTTTTCAAGATGGCAGTATTCGGACTTTGATCGGCAAGCCTTCTTCTTTAGGATACGGCCTCAACTTTCAGCATTGCTCGCAGATGGCATTTGTCGGGAGGTCATTTTCTTATGAAGCTTGGTATCAGGCAGTCCGTCGCTGCTGGCGATTTGGTCAGGACCGACCCGTCCACGTGCATCTGATGGTGGCCGAGGGCGAAGATCAGATCGGGCGCGTCATCGCGCGAAAGGCAGAGGGTCACGCGACGATGAAGGCGGCCATGCGCGCCGCGACACGCCGGGCGGCGGCGGAGCATCGCGAGGTCAAGATCGCTTACGCGCCAACGTTCACAATGGAGCTGCCATCTTGGATCGCATAGAAATGTGGAGGGAAATCCACGGCGGCTATTACGAGGTAAGCGACCTCGGCAATGTTCGAAGGGCGAAGCCGGGCCACGCTACTTTTGTTGGCCGTCCCGTTCTTCTCGGCTATTCCGGTTCCGGTTACGCATCCGTTCATCTTGGCGGTTCAAGCGTGCGCCGGGCTTATGTGCATCATCTTGTCGCGGAAGCGTTTATCGGCGCCCGGCCGGCCGGGGCGGTTGTCAACCATATTGACGCCAACAAGACCAACAACGCTCTGCGCAATCTCGAATATGTCAGCGCGCGTGAGAACGTAATGCATGGCTTGGCAAATGTCGTGCGCCGGAAAGGGCCAACCAAGCCGGTTGCGCCGAAACCCGGCCGTCCGACCGGGGACCGGCATTGGATGAAACGAATGCCGGAGCGAATTGCGCGGGGCAGCGCCATGCCTCACTGCAAACTCACTCCTGATGACGTTCGCAATGCGCGCCAGCGCGCCGCCGCTGGCGAACAGCAAAAGATCATAGCGGCAGAGCTTGGGATCAGCGTTGCGCAAATGAGCCGCATCATTCGGGGGCTGCGATGGACCTACGTTTAGACAAACTACAAGTTTTTTGTCTCGATGGAAAAAGCGGAAGTCATTGGGCTGCCGTCCATGGAGATTGCGTTGATGTTATGCGTCAACTGCCGGACCAATCTGTTGGTTTTTCTGTTTATAGTCCGCCATTCTCCAACATTTTTGCATACAACGAGTCCGAAGCAGATATGTCGAATTGCGTCACTGACGCTGAGTTTTTTAAACATTACGAATACGCAATTAAGGAGAAAACCCGGATCACCAAGCCGGGTCGGCTGAGCGCCGTGCATTGCTCCGATTTGCCGCTGTCCAAGTGGAAGGATGGCGTGATCGGCATCAAGGACTTCTCCGGCGACATCATCCGCGCGCACCAAGCGCACGACTGGGTGTTGCATTCCCGGGTGACGATCTGGAAGTGCCCGGTGGTCGAGATGACCAGGACCAAGGCGCTTGGCCTGCTCTACAAGCAGCTCAAGAAGGACAGCACGCGCAGCCGGCAAGGCATGGCCGATTATGTGCTGGTATTCCGCGCGCCGGGCGAGAATGCCGAGCCGGTCGGGCAGGACGAGAAGCACTTCCCGGTCGAGCAGTGGCAGCAATGGGCGTCCCCGGTCTGGATGGACATCCGTCAGACCGACACGCTGAACGTGCAGATGACCAAGGAGATCGGCGACCAGAAGCACGTTTGCCCTTTGCAACTTGGCCTGATTGAGCGATGCGTCACGATGTGGAGCAACCCGGGTGACGTGGTGCTGTCCCCGTTTATGGGCATCGG
This sequence comes from uncultured Acetobacteraceae bacterium, assembly GCA_964244305.1. Lineage (GTDB taxonomy): Bacteria > Pseudomonadota > Alphaproteobacteria > Acetobacterales > Acetobacteraceae > CAHJXG01. The sequence continues at coordinate 17,555 of CAXTJW010000011.1, read as the reverse complement.
CTCCGAGGGCGTCGTGTCCGTGCGGCTCAAGCGCAAGTTCTTGGGCGTCGAGCTAAAGCTGTCCTATTTCGCGACCGCATGCCGCAACCTGGCGGCAGCGGAAGCTCATGCGCCCACTCTGTTCGATGCGATTGCAGAGGCGGAGATCGCAGCATGAGCGCGCGCACATACGCGGCTGGCTGCATTGTCGGCTGCCTGCTTGTAATTGCGCCGTTCGGCGGCGTGGCGCTGGATCGCATTATTGACCGCATCGGAACATCGCCGCTCTGGACCTCACGCATCACCGTCGTAATGCCCTTTGAGCCGGTTGCCATCCCTGACGCACCCGCGCCGATGCCGGAGCCATACACGACCGGCGCCTATTGCCTGCCGCGGCCGTTCTTGGCGGAGATCACGCACCTCTGCCGGAATGAAGGCGGGGAGATTGACCTGTGATGTGCGATGCGATGACCGCGCTCATTGAGGCTCAGATGTCGGCACAGGCGCAGCGCTTGGTCCATGAGCAGTATGTGCAGGCGGGCTGGACGGCGCAGGCCGAGCATTGCCGGCGCGTGCTGGAGGCGTCCGAACGGTGGATTGATCAGGCCCTCAAGGCATTTCCGGATCGGTGCGATGCACACGGGCAGCGGGTGGTGCCATGATACTCGCTTTGGACATTGGTCTTTCGACGGGCTGGGCGCGCTCGGACAACACGAGCGGCACCTGGCGCGCTGAAGACGTGACCGACCATGGCGGCGTGCTGGCGCTGTTCGATGACTGGCTGGGCGCGCAGCTTGACTGCGGCGTAACCCTGCTGGCGGTCGAGCGCGTGTTCGGCGGCAACGGGGCGATGGGGCGATTGACCACTGCGATGGAGGGCGCGGCGCATGCCTCGGCCTGGTGCCGCAGGATCAATCGCACGGATCGCAGCGCAGGCGAGGTGCGAAAATGGCTGCTTGGCTACGCAGCAATCTCGGTCAAAGCCGAACCGAGCAAAGCAGCGCGCGTGCGCCGTCTCGACGCGGCGATCATGGATGCGGTCCAAACGCGCGGGTTTTACCCAACGACGGAGCACGCTGCGGACGCTGCCGCGCTGCTGTGCATGGTCGAGGGAAGGAAGGTGATCCAAACGGCTGCCTGAGATGTTGCGATTTCATCATTGTAACGAAAGAACACGGAATTGAGCATATCCAATCGGGTTACGCTGGAACAGATGCGCGAGATGACCGAAGCCGAGGTTGCGAACCTCGCAGTCGATCAGCTTGCGTTGCTGACGGAAGCGATGGCCGAGCGCAAGGCGGACACCAAAGCCTTGGACGAGAAGCTTAGGGCAGCGCTGCACGCGCGCTACGCAGAACGCGCCGAGGCGGCGCGTGGCGCCTGCGGCAAGGCGCACGGGACAATAACGATCCAAGACAGCATATTCGCGGTTCGCGCAGACTTGCCGCAAAAGGTAGAATGGGACCAGGCCGCGCTGCATGAGGCGTGCGAGGCACTGGACGGCCGCGGTGAAAACCCAGGCGAATACGTTCGATACAAAATCGAGGTGAGCGAGGCGAAGTTCAAAGCCTGGCCTTCTTCTATTCGTGCGCTGTTCGAGCCGGCTCGCACCACGAGCCATGGCAAGCCGAGCTATCAGATTGTTGGAGAAAAAAAGTAATGGGCAACGCAATCGACCTGACGCGGATCGAAGTTATCCCGCCGCTCAGCGTAGGTAATCACGACAGCCTGTCGCAGGGGGCCTGCATCATGGAAGCGGCGGCCTACGTCGCAGGCGAGCCGTGGTCGGATCATCCGCAATGCGTATGCCCTATCATCGGTGCATTTCTCCGCTCATGGAACGATGCGCTGCCGAGCGATGAACGCGACCCTCTGCTGCGCTCGCTGATCCCAGCAGTCATCGGCACACGCGGCAGCAAGGCGTTGGAACAGCGCCGGGCGACGATGGCGGCGGATTGGCTGGTTCGTTCGCATACGCCCGCATGGCTACGTCTGGCTGGGTTGAATGCGCAAGCCAAGGCGCTGGAGATGCTGCCGGAGATCACCGATTTTGCGCGGTGCCCGTCGCTTATGCCTGCGCTGAACGCGGCGCGGACGGATGCGGACGCCGCCTGGGCCGCCGCCGGGGACGCCGCCAGGGCGGCGGCCAGGAACGCCGCCTGGGCCGCCGCCGGGGACGCCGCCGAGGACGCCGCCAGGGCGGCGGCCAGGAACGCCGCCTGGGCCGCCGCCGGGGACGCCGCCTGGGCCGCCGCCGAGGACGCCGCCAGGGCCGCCGCCTGGGCCGGCGCCAGGGACGCCGCCGGGGACGCCGCCGGGGACGCCGCCTGGGCCGCCGCCTGGGCCGGCGCCAGGGACGCGCTCAAGCCAACTCGTGAGGCTTTGCAGCAGTCTGCTCTGGCGCTGGTGCATCGCATGATTGCTGAAAAGGATGTCGCGTGATGGGAATGACAAAAAAGCCATCGTTCATCCTGGAAGGGAAAAACTGATGAACCCGCCCAACATCACACGCAAGGCGACGCCCAAAGCCCCGCGCATCCTCGGATACGGCCCGGCTGGCATCGGCAAGACATCGCTCGTGGCCAGCGCGCTCGATCCCATCATCTTGCAAACGGAGGAAGGCGCCAACGACATCGACGTGCCGCGGTTTGATCTGTGCAAGACGTTCGACGAGGTACTTGAACAGATAGGCTGGCTTGCTACCGGAGAGCACGACTTCAAGACGCTAGGCGTGGACAGCACGGATTGGCTGGAGCCGCTGGTATGGGCAGAGACGTGCAAGGCGAACGGCTGGAAGTCTATCGAGGAAGTGCCATACGGACGCGGCTACAACGCAGCCATAGACAACTGGAAGCTGCTGCTCAATAGCTTCACGGCGCTGCGAGACCAGCGCGACATGTCGGTGATCCTGCTTGCCCATTACGAGATCAAGCGGTTCGACAATCCCCAGTCGGAGCCGTTCGACCGCTACCAGCCCAAGTTGCACAAGGCAGCGTCGGCCATCATTCAGGAATGGTGTGACGACGTGTTCTTTATGAACTGGCGCGTCAGCATCCAGAAAGCTGAAGCCGGGTTCAAGAAGACCATCGCTCGCGGCGTCGGAGGCGCAACTCGGGTGCTCTACACTGAGGAACGCCCGGCTTTCAAGGCAAAGAACCACCACAAGATGCCGGCCGAGATCGACCTGCCGGACGACCCGGGCCTGATATGGTCCGCCGCGGCGCAGCACATCCCGTTCTACGCCGGACTGTTCGCCGAGCCCGCCACCATCATTGAGAAGGATGCCGCATAATGCTTGATTTTACCACACTTGGCCTCGACGAGGTCAGCCCGCTCGCGTCCAAGGAGATGCTGCCGCCCGGCAAGTATCTCGTGAAGATCATTCGTAGCGAGGAGAACGCCAAGGCGGAAGACGATATCTCCATCGAACTGCGGTTCGAGGTGCAGAACGGCGAGCACGCGAAGCGCTGGCTATTCGAAACGCTGCGCCTCAAGCACAGCAGCGAAAAGGCCGTAAGTTACGCGAAGCGCGCGCTCAAGTCGATCTGCGAAGCGACCGGCAAGCCGGCACGCGTGGCCAGCGACTTGCTCGACCGCACGCTGACCGTCGAGGTCGAGGTCCAGCCGGAGGCGAACGGCTACAAAGCGCGCAACTCCATCCGCGGCTATGCGGCGCCGCCCGGTGCCGTCGCTGCGTCCGCTGCACCGGCGACAGCAGTTAAGCCGGCCGGCGCCGTGCGCCCATGGCAGCGCGCGTCCTAGCGTAGCCAGGGCGCCGGGTTCGCGTTTTCCAGGCCCGGCCCGGCGCCCCATCCCGCCACTCCGAATAGCGAGCATCGCCATAATGATGGATTTGTCCGCTTGGGCGCAATGCGACCCGACGCTCGACTCTGCTGATGCGGCGCTGATCGAGCTTTCTTTGCGCGAAAAGCCGCGCTCATACCTCGGCATGTCAAGTCTTGGCGACGAGTGCAGCCGAAAGCTCTGGTATCGGTTCCATACCCCCAAAGTCGAAAAATTTGATGCTGGCACACTTAAGCGATTCGCGGACGGGCACGCGAGCGAGGCTGTGGTGATCGAACGCCTGCGCCGTGTGCCGGGCCTCACGTTGCTTCCGGTGGACCCGAAAACGGGCCGGCAATGGCGCTTGGAAGACCACGACGGCAAGCTTGCTGGCCACATGGACGGCGTGGTGCTTGGGTTGTTGCAGGCGCCGCGCACCTGGCACGTGTTCGAGGTGAAAGCGACCAGCGACAAAAAGTTTGCTGAGCTGCTGCGCCTCAAGGAACGGCACGGCGAAAAACAGGCGCTGCGCGAATGGAACGCTACCTACTATGCGCAGGCGCAGCTTTACATGGGCTACGCCGACCTGACGCGGCATTACACGGTGGTTTGCACGGCCGGGGCGCGCGACTGGACTTCGCTGCGCACGGAGTTCAGCAAAGACGTCTTTGATTATCTGAAAGACAAGGCTCGACGAATTCTAACGGCGCGCGTGCCGCTGGCGCGCATCAGCAACGATCCGAACTGGTGGGCGTGCAAGTGGTGCGCGTTCCGGCCGGAATGTCATGGGGTGGTAGAATGACTGCGAGCCGCGGCTTGCGTGCAGACGGCCCGCGTGGCGCCGCAAAAGCGGCCGGAGAGCGGACATACATCAGCGGTCTGCCATGCAAGCGTGGGCACACCTCCGAACGAATGACCGTGAATGGAGGCTGCATCGAATGCGCCGCGGCCAAAAAAGCCTCTTACGATCTGAAATACAGCCTTAAAAACTCAGAGAAGAAAAGGGCGGCTGCCCGGCAATGGAGGATCGACAACCCTGAAAGGGCGGCGGCGTCCGACAAGGCAAAATACGCCAAGAATAAGGAAAAGGACAACGCGCGTTCACGCGCCTACCGTCAAAGCAACCGTCAGAGAATCGTTGCGGGTAAGAAAGCACATTACCACGCCAACAAGACAGAGGACAATGCCAGGTGCAAACGCTGGCGCCAGGCCAATCCAGAGAAGGTCAAGGCCATCATTCGCAACAGGAAGGCAAGGCTTCGGAATGCGCAAGGCAAACATACCGGAGAGGACATCAAGCGCATTCGCGCGGCACAAAAGAACCGATGCGCCTATTGCAAGATCAGTTTGAATATCGGACAGCACGTTGACCATATCTACCCATTAGCCGGCGGAGGGGCTAATGACCGAAGAAACCTGCAACTCACATGCGGTCCATGCAATTTGTTAAAACGAGCTAAGCATCCAATCGATTTTGCACGCGAAATAGGATTGCTCATATGAGCGCCATAACTCTGCGCCCCTACCAAGCCGACGCGCTGCGCAGCCTTTGGGGCTACTTAGACCAGGCGGACGGCTCGCCCATCGTTGTGCTGCCGACAGGTGCCGGCAAGTCGGTCGTCATCGCCGAATGGATGCGCGGGGTGCTTCAAGAATACCCGGACACCGGGTTCCTGGTGCTGTCCCACGTCGCCGAGCTGCTGCAGCAGAACATGGCCGAGCTACTTGGGCTGTGGCCGGAAGCTCCAGCCGGCATCTACTCGGCCAGCTTGGCGCGGCGGGACATCGGCGCCCAGGTAATCTTTGCTGGGATACAATCGATCCACCGCATGGCCTACAAGATACCGCGGCGCATCGACATGGTGCTAATCGACGAGTGTCACCTAGTCGGCAACAGCGCGTCGGGCATGTATCGAAAGTTTCTGGCTGACCTGCGCGTGTGCAATCCGCACCTCCGCGTCATCGGCTTCAGCGCGACGCCTTACCGGCTCGGAGCCGGGATGCTGACAGAGGGGAAAGACGCGCTGTTCACCGACATCGCATATGAGGCGAACGTGCTGCCGCTGATCGAGGCGGGATACTTGGCGCCGCTTGTAACAAAGCCGACCAGCACGACATTCGACCTGGCCGGAGTTGGCACGGTCGGCGGGGACTACAACCTCGGCGCGCTCGAACGCGCCGTGGACGTGGACGAAACGACAGCCGCCGCGGTGCGAGAAATCGTGACGCTCGGTGCCGACCGCCGTTCCTGGCTGGTGTTCGGAACCGGCGTCAAGCACGCGGAGCACATCGCCGAAGCCATCCGCAGGCACGGCATCGGCGCCGCGACGATCACCGGAGAGACGCCCAAAGATGAGCGGGCGCGACTGCTGGACCAGTTCAAGTCGGGCCGGCTGCGCTGCCTCACCAACAACAGCGTCTTGACCACCGGGATCAACGTGCGCGGTATCGACCTGCTGGCGTTCCTACGTCCTTCCAAAAGTGCCGCGCTATACGTCCAGATGTGCGGGCGGGCGATGCGCCTTTCGCCGGAAACCGGCAAGGTCAACGGCTTGGTGCTAGATTTCGCGAGGCTGATCGACACGTTCGGGCCGGTGGACCAAGTGCGTGTCAAGGCGACCAAGGGCAAAGGCGAAGCGCCGACGAAGGAATGCAAGGAGTGCGAAGCGCGCGTGTTCGCATCGGCTCGCGTGTGCCCGAATTGCGGCAGCCCGTTCCCGGAACCGGAACCGCAAGCGGACAAGCTTACGGCGAAGGCGGCGAAGGCGGCGATCCTGAGCACGCAACGCGTCGAACCCGAATGGATCGAGGTATCCGACGTGACATACAAGAGGCACCAGAAAGGCGACGGCACGCCATCCCTGATGGTGCAGTATCGGTGCGGCCTTTCCTTCCAGCGCGCATGGATTTGCTTTGAACATATGGGATGGCCTCGTCAGAAGGCGGCCGAATGGTGGGACCGCCGCAACACCGGCTGGCCAGTTCCCACCACGGTGGACGAAGCCCTGAACCGCGTCTCCGACCTGCCGGAACCAGTTTCCATCCAGGTCGCGCCGGACAAGAAGAATCCGAAATACACGAACATCATGGCGGAGCGGTTCGAATGAGAGTCCGCAATGATCCCTTAGTCGCGGCCATCATACAAGCCTTCCCGGGTTCGCATCTCACCGTCAACGGAGCACGAGACATGGACGAGCTTTCGCAGAATGAAATTCAGGCGATTGAGGCGGCCAGCGACGCAGGCGGCGAGTTCCTCGACGGCCTGAACAAGACGGACATGGCGACCATGAGCCGGGACGAGTGGATGACGTTCGTGGAAAAGATGACTCTGCGCTTCGCCGACACTATGGCGGGGCTGCACGCCCCGCATTGCGTGTATCGCAGCAAAGACGATCCCATGCGGCCTATTGAGGCGTCGGAGATCCCCTACTGATGACCCCCCCCCTTTCGCTGGTCGATGCCGCGCTCGACCTCGGCTTGCCCGTGTTCGCCTGCAACGCCAACAAGCAGCCGATCACGACGCACGGCTTCCTCGACGCGACGCTCGACGTCGGGAACATTCGCTATATGTTTGACCACAAGTGCGCCAAGCTGCTCGGCGTGCCGACAGGCAAGGCCAGCGGCTTGGTCGTTATTGACGTGGACGTGCACGGCGCCGTGACCGGGATGCCGTGGCTCGACGCGGCATGGGACCGGCTGCCAGAAACACGGGTCCACAGGACACCCAGTCGAGGCTACCACTTGGTTTTCCGCTACCCGGAAGGCAGCGGCTTGCGGAACAGCGCATCTCGCATCGCACAAGGCGTAGATGTGAGGGCCGAAGGAGGGTATGTTTGTTGGCCGGCGCCTGGGACCGGCTACGAGGTGGCACACGACGTGCCGCCGGCCGAGATGCCAGATTGGCTGATCGAGGCGGCCATCGCGCAGATCGCTCCGCCCGTGCAGCAGATGCGCTTGGAGCCGCGCGCGCCGCGGCACGACGGCGGCTCAGCTTACGGCCTCAAGGCGCTTGAGAACGAAACCAGCGCCATCAACCGCGCCGCGTTTGGCCAGCAGGAGGCAACGCTGAACGCAGCCGGCCTCAAAATCGGCGCCCTCGTGGCCGGCGGCGAGTTGGACGAAGGCGCTGCACTGGCTGACCTGCTATCGGCCGCTCGATCCATGCCGAGCCAAGCCGGGCGGCAGCCGTGGTCGCCATACGAGCTTGAGCGCAAGGCTCGGCGGGCGTTCGAGGATGGCAAGCGACAGCCGCGGCAAGCGCCAGCGCGCAACAGCGTGCCGATCAGCGACGATGACGACAACCCCGCCGCCGAGCTGTTCGCTCGGGCGGAGATCGCGTCGGCGCTGCTCAAGAGCGCCGCAGCGAAGCGGTCGGTTGCTGCGCCGCCGCCGGCGATCTTCGACGTGCAAGGCGCGCTGCGCTTGATCCTCGACCACTGCAACGCCACAGCGATTTCGCCACAGCCGCTGCTCGATCTTGCTGCTGCGATAGCGGCAATCGGCGTGCTGGCCGGCCGCAAATACCAGACCACTACCAAGCTGCGGAGCAACCTCTACACGGTCGGCATTGCGGACAGCGGCGGAGGCAAGGACCATGCGCGCGGCGTGGTGCGCGACGTATTCGGCACGGCCGGGCTGGGTGATTACTTGGGCGGCGAGGCGATCAGCAGCGGCCGCGCCATTCATACCGCCCTAGTCCGTCATCCAGCGACGCTGTTCCAGATCGACGAGTTCGGCGACTGGCTCGGCAGCCTGGTCGGCAAGAACGCTCCGCAGCACCGACAGGAGATTTCCACCATGCTGCGCACGCTGACCGGCTCGGCCGCAAGTGTGCTGCGGGGCGCTGAATACGCCAACCAGAGCGCCAAGGCGGGCGGGCAGCCGCGCCAGGACGTGGTGCAGCCGCACGCCTGCATTTATGGCACTGCCACACCGCGGCAGTTTTGGGGCGCCATCGGCAGCGCCGGGCTTGAGAACGGATTGGTTGCGCGCCTGCTGGTGTTTGTCAGCCCGGACGATTACCCAGCCAGGCGCAACCTGCGGAATCTGCCGGAACCGCCGCGTGAGTTGATCGAGGCGCTGCAAGACGTGGCGGCCGGCGTCGGTTCAGCGCGCGATGCTGGCGCATCGACCGAGCGCAACTTGTCGGCCGACCTCGGCGCACCGTTCGCGGCACAGATGGCATCCGACCAAGAGCCGGAGGTGCACACGGTGCCGGAGACCGGCGAGGCGCACGCACGCCTTGCGGTGCTTTCGGACCAACTGACGGAGGAGATGCGGACGCACAAGGGAACGTGGGTCACGACCATCCTGGCTCGCGTCGGCGAGCAAGTGCGACGGCTGGCCATGATCCGGGCCGTGAGCCGCAGCCCAGCCGCGCCGCGGATTGCGCTCGACGACGTGCAGTGGGGCGAGGCCGTGGCGATGCACTGCGCTAAGACACTGGTCAACGGCGCGCAGGAGCACGTGGCGGACAATGATTACGAGCGCGACACCAACCGTGTGCTGTCCGCCATTCGAAAGTTCGGGCCGATCCTGGATGGACAACTTTTCAACCGCGTGCGCCTGCCGGAGAACCGGCGCCGCGACATCATCGGCAGCCTTATCGCAAGCGGTGAGGTGGTCGCTGACCGGGTCACGCACGAAGGCGCAGGGCGGCCCGCCATCAGCTACCGCATGGGCCGGGAACGGCGGGTTTCCATCGGCGGAGCCGGAGGGGCAAACTAGTTTTTCAATCCTAGCGTCGGTCGTTTTTGAGCTAAGCCGCTGTTTTTGCAGCGGCTTTTTTCATTCCGGCATTCGTAGATTCTTAGTGAGGTTCTCAAGTTATATAGTGGGGTGGTGGGGTGGGGGGTTCCCTAACCCTTGAGACCTGAACTGTTCTATAGATAAAAAAAGAAAATCTATTAATCTATCAATACACAAACAAGGCAAATCAACGGGTTAGCGGGCGTTCTTGTTAGTTTTGGGCTTATCGAACATAACGATCAATAGAATGGCTTGTAAGTTATTGATGTCTGGTTCCGAGCTTGGTTGGAGCGCTGGCATGCCATCGACGAGAATGTTACCCACGCCAACCGCCCAAATCCGCGCACTGGCTCGGAACTGCATTGACACGCTGCTGCGAGATGCAGAACGGAACGTCGCGGACAACGAGTTTCATGCGCGCGTGAACAAGTGTCGCGAGTGTCAGACAGCGAGATAGCGCGCAAGGGTTTTCGCGTGTCGCCGCGGGAACATGGCGAGGTGATGCAACACTTGATCAAGAGTGGCGAGATCGTCGTGCTGCCGATGCCCGAGAAACCGGGCGCCGGGCGGCCCGTGACGCGGTATGCGGTGGCGTCGGGCGGAGTGGCGACAGAGGATGGGGAAGAGTAAGACGCGCTCCGTTCGCTGACGCAATTGCAAACAATCGTGATGCGGTCAGGCCAGCTTCTGCGATATCAACCCTTCTTGCAGATCCGCCCGCCTTCCAGCAATCGCATGAGCGCCGCCGCGGTCGGAGGAATGGGGCTTTCGCCAAGCGCCCAGCTCTGCACCGTGCGCAGCGGCATCGGCTGGCCGCTCAGTGCCGCAATTTCGCGGGCCAGAGCGGTTTGCGAGCGGCCGTTGCGCTTGAGCCAGTTGCGGAACTCGTCATGGGTCAGACGCTGGCTCCAATAATCGTTGCGACGCTGAGATAGCGCACCGGCACGAAGTCGGGCAAGCGGCGCAGTTGAACGCCCGCGCCGCTTGCGATGTCAGGTCAGGCGCCAGACCCGTAGATAAGGTCCCTCGCGCTCAAAACGATATTGTTCGTTCGTGTGACGCTTCACGCGATTGGCCAAGCTCCTCTGAACAGATGATGCGTAAAACTTCTGGGTTTCCTCAGAAGAATTTGTCAACCCAAGCGGAATCATCACGTCGTCGCCTGGCTTCATGTCGGCTCATGGAAACAAGCATGGCCTGCCAACCGCTCGATTGGGGACATAAGAAATGATTCCGCTTTGCTTGGGTGCGGCATGAAACTGCAAAACGTCGCTGCGCGATTGATTTATCGTCGCCTCCATATGCGGCATGAGCGTAAGCATGATCCTGAGAACCCTGGCATGTGGTCTGCAAACGACGACGCATAAGCAACCATATGCCGTTTCCAGGATAGGAAGTGGGGGTGCTGTCGCCTCTGAATGGTATCTTTGGTAGGGGTGTAGCCGACAACAACAAAACGGCTTCCAGAGCGCGTTTTTTGAAGACGGTTAACAAATCCCCGCGCGCGTAGCCGATCATCAATCTTTGTTCAAGAAAAAACTTTCCGCACTTGCGCCACAAGTCGTATGCATTCCGATGTCGGAACGGGAGCGACGCATGGCGTGCGAGCATTGCAGGGATAGGGCTGGCGAAGCGGTGAACTCGTTGCAGACCGCGTATGCGGCAGACCGGCGGGAGCGCACGTTGCCGAAGCTTGTGGCGTTCGAAGCGGAGATGGCGCGGCAGCAGGCGTGCCAGCAGGACATGCAGATTGCGGAGGATGCGGCGTGATCGGACGGATCGAGGCGGCGCAGAGCGGCTTTGGGTGCGGGTTCGGCTGCGCGTCGTTGGCCGCCTCGCTGATCGCGGGCTTCTACGGCTGTTCGGTCGTGTGCGGCGTCGTGTTGGCAGTGATGCTGAACGTGCTGGTTGAGGACATTCGCGGATGACGGTCTTGGCTTATCGAGCCGGAGTTCTGGCGTCTGACAGCATGATCGCCGATAGCAATACGAGGTGCGGCGCGATGCGCAAGCTTGCGCGAGGGCCGGGCGGGGCTGTTGCAGGATCGTGCGGGGCCTGCGGGGTGTCAAATCGTTTTCTTCGGTGGGTCGAAAATGGCGAGCCTGGAGAGTTCGAACCGGGCACAGAGAGTTTCAATGCTTTGATCGCGCGCGTTGATGGCGAGGTGTTTCGCATGGACAGCGATGGGGCTTGGTGGCCGGTCGTTGCACCCTATCACGCGGAAGGTTCTGGCGCATCGGTCGCAATGGGCGCGATGGAAATGGGCGCGACGGCGGAGCAAGCGGTTATGGCGGCGATCCGGTGGAACCTCTTTTGTGGCGGCGATGTGCAGGTCGAGCGGCTGGTGTGCAACGAACGCCGCAAGGTGCGGGCGAGGGTGGTGGGATGAGTGAAGATCGCGGCGATGCTGCTGAAATCCCAGAACTGCCTGTGATTACGCGCGCGCACAGGGAGCACAAAGGGCATTTTACCAAGAAGAATCCGCCGCCGACCGCTTGGAAGCCAGGGCAGTCCGGAAACCCTTCCGGACGGCCGGCTTCGGAGCGAGTTCTTGCTGAGTTTTGCCGGTCTGCCAGCTTGGAAACTTCGCAAATTCTGCTGGACATAGCTCGAGACAAGAGGGCGCAGGGCATTGCTCGCGTTCAAGCCATCAAGGAGCTTCAGGAGCGCGGTTACGGTAAGGCGCCGCAGCAGATCAAGGTTGAGACGGATGTGAGCGCGCTTGATAACCAAGCGCTGGCCGGGCTGATCCGCGGTCAGCTTGAGATGCTGGCGCGCACGATTGAGGGCGAAGTCGATCCGGTCGAGTCGGGCGATGAGTAGCGCGTCAAGCGGCGACTTTCTTCACTCTTTGCACGGTGCTGACGCCAACCCCGAGTTCGCGGGCGATTTTGAGTATCCCGGTGCCAGCGCGCAGCCGCTTGGCAATCTCCGCCTCGACGGCAAGAACGACCTTTGGGCGGCCGAGCTTGACGCCAGCCGCTTTGGCGCGCGCCAGGCCGGCGTTCACCCGCGACTGAATCATGCTGCGCTCAAACTCGGCGAACACGCCGAGCATTCCGAACATTGCGCGTCCAGCCGGCGTCGTGGTGTCGATAGCCTGTTGATGCAGGAACAGATCGACCTTGGCGCCGTGCAGTTCTTGCAGCGTCCCGACCAAATCCGCTACCGAGCGGCCCATGCGATCTACGGCCCACGTCATCACGACATCGAAGCGCCCTCGCGTCGCGTCTTTGAGCATCCGATCCAATCCGGGCCGCTTATCGCGCCCTTTGGCACCGCTGATACCTTCGTCGGCATAGCTGGCGATGATCGTCCAGCCGCGCTGCGCCGCCGCAGCCTCCAAGTCGCGTCTTTGGTTCTCGACGGTCTGTTCGCCGGTCGAGACGCGAAGGTAGATGGCAGCGCGAAGAGGCTTGTTCACGGCGACGGTCCTTGGTTCGGTGACGCAAACCGTATCGCCATCGCAGCGATAAATCAAGTGTATTCCGTATGGTTTCGGAACGGGTGCAAAACGCCCGGATTTGCTGGTGTTCTAAAGGCCGTTTTTGCGGGGGTTTTCGGTATGGCTTCTGCATGACCGATCTTTCCACCAACCTGGCCGCGATCCGCGACTTGGACCTTTCCACGCTACCTCCCGAGATGATGGAGGCGCTGCTCGAGGGCGTGCGCCGCACGCTGCGCGCCAACTTCATTGATTGGTGCCGCCTTGTGCTGTCGCCGCAGAACCAGGAACCGGCGCGGCACCACAAGCTCATCATTGAGGCGCTGCAGGATGTGGCGGACGGGCGTTGCCGCCGCCTTATGATCTTTCTGCCGCCCGGTTCGGCAAAATCGACATATGCCAGCGTGCTGTTCCCGACGTGGTTCCTGGCGCGCCGCCGCAACGCGCTCGTCGTGGCTGCGTCGCACACGGCGGACCTCGCCAAGGACTTCGGCCGCAAAGCGCGGGATATCATCGTGCAGCATGGCGCCCGCATCGGCGTGGCGCTGGCGGGCGACGGCACTGCGGCAGGCTCGTGGCGTATCCAGGGCGGCGGTGAATACTATGCCGTCGGCGTGGAAGGCGCGCTGTCCGGCCGGCGCGCCGACGTGTTGCTGATCGACGATCCGGTGGACCGAGACGGCAACACCGAGACGAAGCGTGAGAACGTCTGGATGTGGTATAACCGGGTGGCGCTGACCCGGCTGCGGCCAGGCGGCAGCGTCATCATCGTAATGACGCGGTGGAACCAAGACGACATTGCCGGACGGCTGCTGGATACCGAGTTGGAGGATTGGCGCGTCATCAAGATTCCGGCCATCGCCGTGGACGCGGACGACCCGCTTGGACGGAAGCCGGGCGAGCTTCTGTGGGGAGACGACCCGCGATACGACTACGCCAGCGACGTGCTCAAGGCGCGGGAGCGGTCGGAAAAAACTGGCGACCGGCAGGGGTTTGAGGCGTTGTATCAGCAGAACCCGTTGCCGGCGGGCGGCACGCTGTTCAAGGTCGGGTTGCTGGGCACTCTGGATGCGCTGCCCGCCGGCTGCAAGCTGGTGCGCGCCTGGGACCTGGCGGCGACCAAGAAGCTCGGCACCCGTGACCCGGACTGGACGGTGGGGGCACTGCTTGCCAAGACGCCGCAGGACGCATGGGTGATTGTGGACGTGGTGCGGCTCCGCGGCGGGCCGGAGGAGGTCGAGCAGACCATCGTCGCGACCGCGCAGCGGGACGGGCGAGGCGTGCGGATCAGCCTGCCGCAAGACCCTGGGCAGAGTGGAAAGATGCAGGTGCTCTACCTCACCAAGAAGCTTGCTGGATGGCGCGTGGATAGCAGCCCGGAAACGGGGGACAAGGTGACGCGAGCGGCACCCTTCGCGAGTCAGGTCAACGTCGGCAACGTCTCCATGCTGCGAGGCGCGTGGAACCGACCGATGATTGAGGAACTGGGTGGGTTCCCGAATGGGTCGCACGACGACCAGGTTGACGCTCTCAGCCGCGCTTTCGCCGGGTTGATGGCCCCGCCGAAGCCGGCGCGGGCGATCCGCTTTCATTTTATGGGCCGGTAGGCCGCAGGAGAATGTTCATGCACGCCCCTGACACCGCCCAATCTGCCCTCGACGCCATGGCGCGCAACCGCACATCCGGGCGTCGCCCTGCGATGCTTCCGGAGAGCCGACCGGCTCAGCGTCCGCTGGACCGCGCTGCGTTTGACGAGACGCGGCGGCTGATCCAGGTCGAACGCGCCCGCGCCGCGCTCCAGGACGCGCGCCAGGCCGTATTGAGCGCCAGCACGAAGGCTGACCGCTGCGCAGCCCGCAAGGCCGTCCAGCACGCTGCCAGGGCGCTTTCCGAGGCAGAGGCTGCGGTCGTTGCGGAGGATCGTGGCGAGGAGACGGCGCCCGCCGTGCAGCGTCGTGCGTTGACGCAGGATGGCGTGACGCTGCGTGATGCGCGCGTGGTGGCGGATGGCAAGCGGCTGGCGCTGGTCCATCCCCTAGACCGGATGCGCGCCCGTGGCACGCTGACGGCCGCGCAATGCGCTGCGGGGCACCGTTACCGCCAAGCGTATGAAGCCGCAGCGGCGGGCGCCTATGCCATCGCCACAGCTGCCATTGAGGGTGGCGGCGGGCGTTCTGTGCCTGGGTCAGGCAACTGGCGGATTGAGACGGCGATAGGCCACGGCGCGGAACTGACGAAGATGCGCGCTGTGATTGGCTCGGGGGTTGGCCTGGTTGAGCACGTCGTCGTGCATGAGCTTGACCTAGCCGGATGGGCAAAACGGCACGACGTCAATCCGCAGGTCGTGACGGGCGGGTTCGTGTTCGCGATGACCTTGCTGGCGGATTGGGCAGATCGTCGGGAGAAGGCTTAAGCGGGGTTTAGGAAGCGTTCCTGATCGCATGGCGCAAGTGTGTCCAAGCCTCATCCATATACGGAATGCGGTCTTTGGCGCCGTCCTGCTGAATGCCTGTGGGCCACATGCGCCGAAGTGCAGTGTCCATGCGCCGCGCCGCCGTCAAAAGATCGTCTGCGGGAACATCAAGAGTGGGTAGATCGTCAGACATCGACTCAACTCCTTGGGGTTTAGGTCGAAGTTTTCAGGACAACATCGGGCGTCGCAAAAGGCTGCATCGGTTCACCTTCTTTGAGCACCCATGTCACTGCGGCGGCAATTGCCTTAATGGCATTGTAATGCATGTCATTGCCGGTAGGGCCGATTTCCATGTCTCTTAGGCAATCTCTGATGTTCTCTAAGTGTCGAAGTGCATCTACAGATTGGCTCATTTGTAGGTTCCTGCCTCGGGGGTTTAGGGCGGAGCCGAAGCTCCGCCCAATTGCGTTATTCGATGGGGAGTAGCTTGCTTTCCGGGAAGATCCGGCTCGGCCCAAATGGATCGCCATTGCGAAGTATATGGGCATCGTAGCCAGGTTCACCCTTGAACTTCGGATGATCGTCGGTGCGGATGCGATCAATGCGATAGACCCGCCCGCTGGCGACTTTGAAGGTGTCGAGAGCCTTGAACTTGTGACCTGTTGCCATGGCGTCCTCCATCTTTCTGCGGATTAATCTAACCCACCGTTTGCTAAACGTCAACACATTGTTTGACATCTTAGCGCTTTCGCGCTACAAGGTTGGCATGACCCAGCATAGCAATCTCGGCATTAGGCTTCCTTTCGACCTTAAAGACGCGCTGATGCGAGCCGCAAAAGCCGACCGGCGCTCAACATCGTCACTGGTGCTCAAGGTGCTTACCGAGTGGGTGTTAAAAGAAGGATGGTTGAAACAAAATGAAGATGCGTAACAAGCAAGGGAAACGGTTGTATGTCATGCAAGATGAAAAAGGCTTTTGCAAAATTGGGATATCTCACACTCCGTCTGCTAGGCTTCCTGCGGTAATCAGGGATCGAGGGTGCCTTGTTTTTGTCGCGTGGGAAAGTATTGCTTGGTATTCTGCTGCAAAGTTGATTGAGACGACAGCACATCTAGCATTGCTAGATCAACGTCAGAGCAAGGAGTGGTTCGATGTGACGCAGAAAGAGGCGATCAATGCCATCACTGATGCTGAGGCATCGGTGATAGCTGGCCATGTTCCGTCACCCAAGCGGCTTCCGGCCGCAAACGCCAAGACGAAAAACTCCAGAACCGATATTCTTGTCGTGCGGTTGGCGCCGGCTTTGAAGAATCGGATTGAGGCCGCAGCGATTGCTGATGACAGGTCGGTTGCCTCGCTGGTGGCAAAAGCATTGAGGGAATGGGTCTCAGAACAGAAGGCGGCGTAACGTTTTGATCCGAGAAGGTCGGCCTGAAAGCCGTGCAGTTTGCGCGCCGGGTGGACCGGCTGCAGCTTAAAGAGAAGAAGGAGCAGAAGAATGACGAGTAAGACTGAAACTCAGACCACAACCGACCCGCGCTTGGTCGCTGTCGAGGCCGTCATCAACGGCTGGGCAAGAACCAAGACCGAGCAGACTCAAACCATTCGGCGGCTGAAAGCTCAGGTCGCGCTAGCTGACTTGTCAGATCAGTTGAGGCGCGATGCAGACGAAATGAACGGCTGGGGAGCAGGGATTGAAGCCGAGCACGCGAGGCAAGCGGCGGACGAGCTTGAACGACTTCAATGCATCATCGACAACCGTCCTGCCATCAATGCCGGGTTACCAGAAACATACATTGCTTGGTCGCAATCTATTTACGTAATGGAATACGAACACATTCAAGGATCAAAGCAATGACTAATCCCGGTGACAGGGTAAGCGGGAGCGCGGCTGACGCCTGGGATGAAGCCGCCCGCCAGTTGGAAACGCATGTGGCCCCGAGTGTGCCGTCACCGGGTCGGGGCAGTTCTTTCGTTTAACATCTTCCTCGTGTCTTGTGGGCGCCAAGCTACTTCGCCGCGTCCACAGGCGGAGCCACACTGGAAAAGGTCAAATGATATGTCGAGAACCAGAGAACGGAACGCCATTCTTCCCCGGCCTGAGCTTCGGGGTTTCCAGGCTAAAAACCGATGAGCGACCAGGCTAGATGGATGCCCATAGAGACCGCGCCGCAGGATGGCACGCT
>CAXTJW010000010.1:0-26673 GCA_964244305.1 uncultured Acetobacteraceae bacterium | reverse complement strand
TATCATCTCCGCTTGCGTTGCTTCGTGGTGATCGATCTCAAGATCGAGGAGTTCAGACCTGAGTTCGCCGGCAAGATGAACTTCTACCTGTCGGTGGCCGACGACCAGCTGAGACACGCCGATGACGCTCCAAGCATCGGCATGATCCTGTGCAAGGGCAAGAACTCGGTGATGGTGGAATACGCGCTGCGGGGCGCGGCCAAGCCGATGGGCGTCGCCGAATACCGGCTGTCGCCTGCGCTGCCCTTGCAGCTTCAGGCCGACCTTCCAACCGCCGAAGAGTTTGCCAGCGAGTTTCTCCTCATGTCGCTCGTCGAGCTGCGGATCGACGTCGAGCGTGAACTGCGTGCAGCGATGAGGTTGCCCGGGATCCAGACTGACCTGTCCAGCATCAGCGAGATGCTGCGGCAGCTCGAACCCCACGCTGCCGTCTGGGATACGATGCCGGAGTTCGAGGCGGCGCTACGCGTCATGAACGAAGCCGTACACGGCCATGTGGTCGAACCGCAAGCAGCTGAGAAGGCCCTGGAGGCAGGAAAGCGCCTCGTTGCCGAGCTAAGGCAGTTAGGCACGAAGTAATTGCTCAACGCTCGTCGTTATGGGAGGCGACTGCGGACGCCGTTCCGGTGAGAGCTTGGTCAGACGGCCAAGAAGTGGCGACTGGCGCTGATTTTTGGGACGGTGACGTTATGCTGCAGTGGACCATGATCCTGATCCGGAGTGCAGCAGCTTGGGCGTGATTACCGACGATGCCATCCGCCGCGCCGTGACGCGCGGCGCCTTCGATGCTGGTCTCGTGTATCAAATGGAAGGACGGGTCGAGGAAGTCCGGGCGGCTCCGGACGGCAGCCTGATCGAGGCTCGCGTTCGCGGGCGCGGCCGGTCCCCCTATCGCCAGGTGATCCGGGTGACGCCGGGGCGCGACGGCCGGCTGTCCATCTCGGGCAGCTGCACCTGCCATGTCGGCTTCAACTGCAAGCACGTCGCCGCCGCGCTGTTCGCGTACCAAGAAGAGACCGGCTTTGCCGCGGCTCCGGCCACCGCTCGCCCAGCGTCCCCAGGCATCCTGCCCGGACCGCAATCGGTCCTCCTGCCTCGTCCGCACCATCCGGCGCCCAACGCGCCGTCAGTCGACGCGCCGTTGCCGCCCGACGTCGATGCCTGGCTGCGCAGCGTCGAGGCTGCCCAGGAGGCTGAGACCGAGGACTATCCACCCACCGTCCGTAAGCGGCTGCTGTATGTTCTCGAACGCGGCAGCGCCTCGGGCGCGGTCGTCGTGGACCTGCGATCGATCGAGCTCCGTAAGGACGGCAGCGTCGGCGCTGCCAGCAAGCGCTACTTCCCGCAGCAGATTTCCACGCCCGGGCAGCAGCCGCGGTTCCTGCGCCCATCCGACTGGGCCATCCTGCGGCGGCTTGCAAGCGACGGCGCTGAAGGCAGCGAGGAGTTCGTCGGCACGCTCAGGGCCATTGTCGCAACCGGCCGTGGCCGCTGGGGCGCCTGGGACGGCCCCGCCCTGACCGAGGGCGAGCCGGTCGCGGGCCAGCTTGCCTGGGCGCTGTCCGACGACGGCCGCCAGCGTCCCGAGCTCGAGCTGCCCGCACATCTGGTCCCGCTCCGTCTCGCCGTGCCGTGGTATGTCGATCCCGCCGCGGGCGTCATCGGCCCGGTCGAGACCGAGCTGCCGGCCAAGCTCGTGCGGGCGATGCTGGCCAGCCCGTGGCTGGTTCCGGCGATGGCGGCCCGCGTGCGGGGCGAGATCGGCCGGCGCTGGCCGGACCGGCGCATCCCGGCGCCGGCGGAGATGGCGCCGCCCGAGCTGCTCCGCGAACCGCTGCAGCCGCGGCTGCAGCTGCTGGCCGGAGTGCTGCCGTTCGACCCAATCGGCACGGTGGTGCCCGGCCGCTATGCGCCCGCAGCGTCCTCGACGTCGTATCAGGTGCCCGTAGGCCGCCTGTCCTGGCACTACGGTCCGCTGACCCTGCCGGCGCACGAGCAGCGCGACGTCGTGGTTCGCAACGGATGCCTGGTGCAGGTCGTACGCGACGCCCCGGCGGAGGCAGCGGCCAGGGAGCGGCTGCGACGGCTCGGCTTCGAACGGGCCAGCCGCCGGGGCTTTCTGCCCGAAGCGCACCGGCATGCCGGCGACCTCGTGCTGATGGACCCCGACCCGGGCGCCTGGATCGAGTTCATGCTCGACGATGTCTCGGAGCTCCGGGCCACGGGCTGGCTGGTCGAGGTCGCCGAGGACTTCCCGATCCGCCTGGTGTCCCCGTCGGGCGATTTCTCGTTCGAGATCGCGGAGCGCTCGGGCATCGACTGGTTCGACCTCGACCTCGGGGTGATGGTGGACAGCGAGCGCGTGAGCCTCGTGCCCGCCCTGCTCGACCTGATCGCGGACGGCGCGATGGCGGTGGCGCTGTCGCAGCAGGCGGCATCGGACGACTACGAAATGCCTCCTTTGCTGCTGCCGCTGGCGGATGGCCGTCTGTTGGCGGTCCCGTTCGCGAAGCTGCAGCCGATCCTGGCGCCGCTGCTGGAGCTGTTTGCCGGTGGCGAGTGGGACGGACAGGCGGGCACGATGCGCCTGTCACGCCGCGATGCGGCCGACCTGGCGCTGCTCGAGGCGGCCAGTGCCGGGTCCGGCATCGCCTGGTCCGGCGGTGACGCCCTGCGCGCCCTGGGCCGGCAGCTGCGGGAGCACGGCGGCATTCCGCCCTGTCCCATTCCGCCCGGCTTCGGCGCAACGCTGCGTCCCTACCAGGAGCACGGCCTGGCCTGGCTGCAGTTCCTGGGCACGGCCGGGCTGGGCGGCGTGCTGGCGGACGACATGGGCCTGGGCAAGACGGTGCAGGCGCTCGCCCATCTCGCGGTCGAGCAGGCCGCGGGGCGCCTCGATCGGCCCGCGCTCGTCGTCTGCCCCACGAGCCTGGTGCCGAACTGGCAAGCCGAGGCCGCCCGGTTCGCGCCCAGCCTGCGCACCCTGGTGCTGCACGGCCCCGACCGCGCCGGCCGCTTCGACGCGATCGCGGCGCACGATCTGGTCATCACCACCTACCCGTTGCTGGCGCGCGACCACGCCGTGCTGACCGCGCAGGATTGGCACGTGGTCGTGCTGGACGAGGCGCAGACGATCAAGAACCCGCTCGCCGCCACGTCCAAGCTGGCGCGGACCTTGCGGGCGAGCCAGCGGCTGTGCCTGTCGGGCACGCCGCTCGAAAACCACCTGGGCGAGCTGTGGTCGTTGTTCGACTTCCTGATGCCCGGTTTCCTGGGCGACCGGCAAAGCTTCGGCCGGCGGTTCCGCACGCCGATCGAGAAGGCCGGCGACAGCGAGCGGCAGTCTCTGCTGGCCCGGCGCGTCGCCCCCTTCCTGCTGCGGCGGACCAAGGCGGAGGTCGCACCCGAACTGCCGGCCAAGACCGAGATCGCCGAGCGGGTCGACATGGGCGGCGCGCAAACCGCCATCTACGAAGGCATCCGGCTCGCCATGCACGCCAAGGTGCGCGCGGCCATTGCCAAACGCGGCCTGGCGGGGTCAGGGATCATCATCCTCGACGCATTGCTGAAACTGCGGCAGGCCTGCTGCGACCCGCGCCTCCTCAAGCTCACGACCGCCAAGGCCGCTCGCGCCGGCTCGGCCAAGCTCGACCGCCTGCTGGAGCTGCTGCCGCAGATGCTCGACGAGGGCCGGCGTGTGCTGCTGTTCTCGCAGTTCACCTCCATGCTGGCGCTGATCGAGGCCGAGCTGGATCGCCTTGCCCTGCCCTATGCGCTGCTCACCGGCGACACGCGGGACCGCTCGGCGCCGGTGCGTCGGTTCCAGGGCGGCGAGGTGCCGTTGTTCCTCATCAGCCTCAAGGCGGGCGGCGTCGGCCTGAACCTGACGGCGGCCGACACCGTCATCCACTACGACCCCTGGTGGAACCCGGCCGTCGAGGAGCAGGCGACCGACCGCGCCCACCGCATCGGGCAGGACAAGCCGGTGTTCGTGCATCGCCTGATCACCGCCGGGTCGATCGAGGAGAAGATGGAGGCGCTGAAGCAGCGCAAGCAGGCGCTGGCCGCGGGCATCCTTGACGCGAGTGCCGCGACGGCACTGACCCTGACGGAAGGCGACCTCGACATGCTGTTCGCGCCGATCGCGGGCTGATGGCCGACGTCGGCGTGGCTGCACGGTCGAGAGATCAAAGCTGGTGTCTGCAACTCCAGCATTCGTCGGCATAGAACCCCATGCGACTTGACGATGGCATTCACGACTCTCCCGCGTTCGGGCTTCCTGGGCCGTTTCAGCTGGATTATCGATTGACCAGCAAACAACTTGTGCGACCGGCCGCGCTGTGATTCGGTAGCACCAGGCACTGTAACAGGAGTCGCGACCGACATGGCCGCAAGACCATCGACGACAAAGACCGCGCCAAAGGCAGCGGCAAAGCCGTCGGCCAAGACCGCAGTCAAGGCTGCTGCCGCTAAGCCTGCACGGAAAGGCGCAGCGCCAGCGTTGGAGCCCAAGACGACGGCCAAGCCTGCCGCGAAGCCGGCGGCGCCGGCCACGGTCACGCTGAAGCACCTCTCGGCCGAGCTCGCCGGGCGGCATGGGATGGAGAGGAAGCAGACCGACGCCGTCATAGCCGACGTGTTCGAGATCGTTGTTGGCCACCTCAAGTCGGGCGACCGGGTGAGGATCAGCGGCCTCGGCATCCTGGAGGTGAAAGACCGCCCGGCCCGCATGGGACGCAACCCGGCGACCGGCGAGGCGGTGCAGATCGCCGCCAGCAGGAAACTCTCATTCCGCGTTGCCAAGGACCTCAAGAGCACGATCTGACTACCTGGGCACTGAGCACGGGACCTGTCGTCGTCCCCGGGCGCCTGCCGCTACAGCACGCCGCCGGCCCAGGCCGCGTTTGTGTGGCAGCACCCGACCTGTGGTGATATCTTCCAGCCCCGTTGCAACGCGCCTATGGCTGGGCTTTCATCATGTTCGTTGTTGGTGACATGGCCGCCGAGGCGATCTGCCGTGCTTGGTGCGAGGGCGGTGACCTTGCCGGCCTGACCGAACTGCACCGGCACTTACCGGGGAACACCGATTATGCGCGGGCGCGGTCGTGCGTGCCGGCGATCGTCGGTTGGACTCCACGCCCTGCCCTGGAACAGGAACCGGATCGGGATCAGGGTTGAGCGAGGCCAAAAGCCGGTCAGGAGTGTCGTGCTGGACGCCTGAAACAGCCGGGATCTGGGCTGCGTTGCGGGGCTCAAAGGCCGTCCCGTGCCCGTGTAACCCGGGCCAGGCGAGAACCACGACTTTGATCTGCCCTGCAGTTCGGCTGCACAAACCGAAGGTGCTATGAGACAGACTATGGCCACATCCGACCCGACCACGCCCGCCGTCGCGGCCTTCACGCCCGGCGAGCGGGACTACATACGCCACGAACTCGACCGCTTCTTCTCGACGCTGCCGAGCGTCGCCGACGGCTTTCAGCTCAGGACATGGCGCGGCGGCCCGCAGGCGGGCCAGCCCAAGGTGCCGATTGTCGCGCAGGGGCTGCTCGAGCGCGGGCTGGTGCGCCTGCAGGCGACACCCTGGCCACCTCGCCTGTTCTTCACCGAGGTCGGCCTGGCGGCGCTGCGGGCGATGATAGCCAACAAGCGCTTTGCCGATCCCGTGACGTTCGCGCATGTGCGTCAGGAACTCGGCATCGATCCAAGCCCTAAACAGTCTTAGCCGCAGCGGACGTCGTCCCGGACGGCGTTGATGGGGTGGACGCCCCCTCGGGTCGTCGATCAACACCTCCACCTCGGCACATCGATGCCGTCGCACATGTCCACCCCATCAACGCCCCCGGCCGCCCTACTTGCACGCCAAGTGCACCCAGGTTGTTCAGCCAAACAGGTGCCACTCGCGTCCGCCGATGCGATGGTTGCCCGGTCAGAAACTTCGGATGGAGCGATTTGCCATGGCTCGTTTGCGTGCGTTGATTGCCGCCGCAGTGTTTGCGACCATTGCAGCTTCCCATGCACACGGTCAGGGACTGCCCGACATCAAATTCCTTGATGGACTTGCTGCCCAACGCAACGCCGAGATGCGGCCAAGACCGGATCGTCCTGCGCCTGTAGCGACGCCGCATGAAAAACTCCGATCAGCAGGCGGTCTGTGGGTGTGCATGAGCACAACTCCTTGGCAGCCCATCCTATCCTCTCCCTATCCCACAGCCACCATCATC
Organism: uncultured Acetobacteraceae bacterium; assembly: GCA_964244305.1. Taxonomy (GTDB): domain Bacteria; phylum Pseudomonadota; class Alphaproteobacteria; order Acetobacterales; family Acetobacteraceae; genus CAHJXG01. Next base: position 20,452 of record CAXTJW010000010.1, on the reverse strand, counting down.
GGCCGAACCTTGCCTCAGATCGCGGCCAGTCACGGCTGGGTGAACGGCTATGGTGAGGTGCTTGCATACAATGGAAAGATTGGCTTCGTGCCATCCTCTCAGATCAGGCCATATCATTCCGAGGTGAATGCAAGTGGGACCTGCACAGTTGCGGGTCTTCGTCTTGATGGTTCACCCGTTTTCGCTCTTCGATAAGGTGTCTCCGACCATCGTGCCTTTCCGTCTGTGCGGCGCAGTGATCCTGTGGTGCTGTCTCGCCACGGTAGAGACTGCAGCCGCACAAACCAATCCGGTCTTGGTCAACCCAGACGCCATCCCCGCGCAGATCGTGCCGACATACAAGGAGGTCGGGATCACATGGGGCGGCGTGGGCGGTGGCAACTCTCCTCCGAATACCTCTGGCACTGATCCTGGCGGCAATCCGTCTGGCGGCTCCACAGCTCTCAATGCGCTCAGGGCTACGAACTACGGCGCCACTGCGGAACGGGTTGCAGAACAGCAAGGGATCAGCCTGGAATCAATAGCAGTTGTTGGGGAGGCCGAAAGCGGTTTCCGCAATATCGCGACCGCCAATGGCTCCAGCAGCGCTACTGGTCCGTGGCAATTCACGAGTGGGACCTTTCAGACGATCTCCGACAAGTATGGCTTGGGTTACACCGCAGCGGACATTAACAATCCACAGGCCCAAGCGACTGAGGTCAGTTACCTCATGCGCGAAGATGCAAATGCGATTTCGGCCGTTACGCAGCAACCGGCGACGACGTTGCAAATATATGGTGCTTGGGTATTTGGCGCGTCATCTGGTGCGCAAATAGCCGCTGTTACGGCTGATACGCGGCTCAGCCAAATCGTGTCTGCGCAGGCTCTTGCCAACAACGGCATGTCCTCTTGGACAGTTGGCCAATTTCGGCAAGTCATGACCAACCGTCTCGGCTCTGCGGCAAACCAAACCGTTCTCACCTCTTCCTGATTAGGCCTGATCATGCACGCTCATTCGCGAAAGCTGTTGCTCTGCTCGGCCCTGACGTTCATCCGCTTCCTTGCCGCGGCGGCGCCGCTCTGTGCCGCGCAACCTATATCGGTCGAACCACAATCGGGCACGCCGCCGGGCACGGTCGTGACCTACCCAGCGATGAATGGGGGCCTTGGGTTGACCCCAGTTCCGGCGGTGGAGGCGGATGCAATTCCGGCGCTGCGGCAGATCCGGGCCTCTGGTGCCCAGATCTACCAACTGAGCGAGGTCCATGGGCTTCGCAGCGTTTTTGCTGTCGCCGGCGACAGCTTCCAGGTTTTCTATCTCAGCCCAGATGGTGAGGTAGCGGTTCGTGGCATCGCCCAGGATGCTACAGGCAAGAACCTGACCCGCGACCAAGTTTCTCAGGTGCCGGGCGTGGTTCCGACAGTCGTGCTGGGCGGCGAACCCCACCCCTCGTCCGGTGTTGCCTCCAGTGCTGGGCCGGCCGCCTTGCGAGCCCAAGCGATGTCGCTGCTGCAAGCTGTGCAGACGACCACCTACGGCACTGAAGGGCTCGATGAAGCACCGCGCCTCTGGGTATTCATCGACCCTCAATGCACCTTCTCACGCCGTGCTTTGCAGCAGCTGCAGCCCTACATAGCAGCGGGTCGGGTGCAGGTTGCCGTCATTCCGGTGTCGCTGCTGGACCACGAGGACCAGGGGCTCAGCACGGCAAGGGCCGAGGCGATGCTCGGCCAGCCTCGCGAGCAGATGGTGGCAGCCTGGGCGGGCAATCAGCTGTCGGTTCCGGTCGAGGCTGGCGCCGTCGCCAGTCTGCAAGCCAACATGATGGCGGCCGACCGGATCGGACTTGTCGGGACGCCGACATTCATCTGGCGCAAGGCAGATGGCAGCGAAGGCCGGGCGGACGGGATACCGTCTGACTTGGAGGCCATGGTTGCCTCTGCGGCCCAGGTACGCTGACCGTGCCGGACGACAATTTATCGGGACGTCGGCGTTTCGGCCTTCTCAGTCCGCTCGTTTGGGCTGGGCGGTCCATCGTGCGTCCATTGGCGATCTCGGAGATACGCGCCCAGGCCGGGACGATACACGACCTTTATGGCGAGCTCCGAAGCCGCAAACCAAGCCAGACGCCGGCGTTGGCACTCGATGCCGCTCGCCACATTGATCTGGAAGCCTCGGCGCAGTCACTGCGACGTCAAGCAACTGAGGCACTGGATCAAGGACGCATTAGCGCCGAGCACTACGCCCAGATCGCCGAGGTGCAGGCTGCGGAACTTGGTGCCCTTCTGCAGCGGCGCCGTATCGAGACGGCAAGGGCGGCACGGCTCAACCTGGCCCTTGCCGCCTTGCTCGTCGTTGCCTGGGCCTGGAAGCTGTGCAGCGCACCCATCGGAGATTCTGGGTTGCTGTTCATGATTGCAGGACTGGGCCTGAGCGTGGTGTTCCTCGGCCGAGCCTTGCTTGAAGCGCAGACCAACTGGCAGATCAGGACGGGAAGAATGGGCAGCTTGCGCGAGTTCCTCGCCTGCGACGATGGGTGGACCCCGTCCTGACGGCCCGATGCCGTGGCGCTTCTGGAGCACCTGGCACAGACATGCCTTCAGCATGCCGGTGCCCGCTTTGGCTCGACGCGGACACCCCCTTTGTTCTCAAAAGCCGCCGAACACCCATCCCACGATCGAAGGAGCGACATACAACACTGCGCCAAGCACAAGCTGGATTACCCAGAGCTCGCTGCCTCGAAAGCCGACGTAGCCGCCGCACAAGCAACCCACCATCACCGTAAGCCGGCCGGGTCCAACAAGACTCTGAGCGCGGCCGTTGCCGGATTGGTAGGAGTCTCGGGGCAGCAGGTCAGACATCGGCAGCGGCAACGCGAGCCCAATCATGGCACCCATGGAGGGACAGAACAGCATCATGCACCCGGCAGGTCGCTGGTCTGATACGAAGCCCGCATCGCCCATGCGGATGATCCGTGGTTGCTAGAACGGCACTCGCTTGATCGACCAAGCCAGTGCGATCCAAACGACGCTGTAGGCGATGAATATCAGATCACGCCTGCCGCTGTCCGTTCGTCTCAGGCTATCCGATTTCGCTGCACCAGCATTGTCCTGTCATGCGAACCCTGGCTAATGCGAATATCTGGAGGCATGGTCAGAACGTGCCTAACGGGGCCGTGTGCGACCGTCCAGTGAGCCACGGGGCATGTTCGTAGTCCTCGAAGTCCCACTCGATTGAGGGGTCTCTCGGACGGACGATCGTTCCTGCACGGTCATAGACGGGCGGCAGCCACGTGGCCGGCACTTGGCCTGGTGTCGCGAAGGGGTCAAACAAGGGCGAGCGGACCGGTGCCGCCGAGGGTGAGCCGTAGCTCTGTGCTGTCTTGAGATTGCCGTTGTCGCAGCCTGCCAGCGCAACCAGCAGGGCCGCACAGGGGAGGTATAACCGATTGGAGAGACGCATGTGCGAAAACCTCTGGTGAGGCCTCATTCTACTTGGAGCGGACGCGAGTATGATGTGATTGCGCGGCCGTGGGGTGAACGGATCGGCATGACCATTAGAAGAATGACGACATGAGCTGGCCTGAACTCCCTCCCGGTTGCCCCCAAGCTTGTTCAGCAAAGATGGTCATTGGCAAGCATCACTCCAGCATAGTGCGCGCAATTGATGCTTTCCATGAACATGATTGTTGTAGAGGCTAACGAGATGTGGATCAGACTGTCCGACTTATGCCAAATTTCGATATTTCTCTGCCATAACTGGCGCGTTCTTCGTTTCTAGGGCTTGATCGCTGAAGCCTTCTACTTTTCGTTTGCGCGACTACGTTCCTTTTCAGGCCTGTAGCAAACAGCTTGCAAGGACTTGGTTAATCTATGAAGCCCGTTTCACCTTGCTGTATTGGTTTATTCCCCGCGGGTTATAGTGTTGCCCGACACATCGCAGCTTTCACCCAATGCGGCCTGGGATTTAGCGCCGAAAGCATAGAAGAGGTCCTGGGCAGCAGACGGTCATCGGATTTTGCTAGTCCTTGAGCATGACGTCGATCATGCTCCCTTGATCGGAGATCAATGCATCCAGCCGTTCGATGTGATCGGTAGCCCACGAGCTGAACCTAGATAGCTCGGCGTGCTCCTTTCGCAGACGCCCATTCTCCTGTTGCAAGCGCATGATCTCCAGTTGAGCGGCATGCAGCGCCGCCAGCGTAGCCTGCAGTTGTCCGTGCAGAGCCTGCGATTGTTGCTGTACTCTGTTCTGCTGACTGCGCTGATGTAGCGCTGACCAGAACTGTTGCGACACCTGCTCCCCTAGAGCAGCGTTCAGCCCTGCCTGATACCCCGTTCCGAACTCAGACATCCAATCCTCCTAACCTTCGTGCTGCGCTGGCGGGCTGGCTTCCGTCGCGATTGCTACGGTGCGATCCATCCCACCGCCTGACGGTCCCGAAGCATCACTTTCCTTCCTCGGCCCTGCCAGTGCACGCTGGCCCGCGTTGCCAGTCAACATCTTCGACGCGCCGCCAGTCGTGCCGGCCCGAATCTCCCGCAAAGTCGCGCCAAGTCCAATCAGGCCGGCGTCCTGTGCCAATGAGTGGGTGTCGAGCCGGTCGGCCGCGTCTAGACCAAGCCATGTCGGGACATGCTGCGGGAACAGCGCAATCATCCGGAAGCACGCGATCAGCGCCACGGTATGCATGAGCACGAACATCGCGCTCATGAGGACGACGCCGATCAGGTTGGACACCAGCCACCCCTGGGCGAGCGCGAAGCCGGACGCAATCGAGAACGTCATGAAGATCAGCCGCGATATCGCGGCAAAGCAGAAGTAGCTGAGGAACAGGCCGAACAGCATCAGGCTCGGCCGCAGCAGCAGATTGAACACAATGCCATACCCGCGCAGCCCGCGCCCATGCAGCCCATCGCCTTGGAACGCCACGTGCGCGAACGCCCACAAGGGCACGCTCACCATCGCCTCGCAGAACAGGATGAGCCAGCCGAGGATGCCCATGGTCCACATCAGCATCGGGATCATCGGCAGCACGAAGGCGATGATCAGGCCCGGCACCAGCAAGGCCATCAGGCCATAGAAGATCGGCGTGCCGAGGAAGTTCATCACCAGGTGGCCGCTGAACGCCGCGGCGACCCCGCCGAAGTTGAGCGTGATCGCGTTCCAAGCCATCATTCCCGTCGTGGCCGTCGCAGACGCCATCAGTCCCGCGGCTCCGAGCGCGGTCAGTGCGACCAGTATCATGCCGTGACCGAGCTTCACGAGGGCCGCAAATGGGTCCGCCCAATTGTTCGCAGTAGGCGACAAGGAATTGGTGAACAGGGTCAGCACCGCTTCGGAGAAGCCCAGCCTGCGCGTGACCTTCTCAAGCAGGCCAGCGCCGTCGTCGCCGGGCGACGCCCCCGAGAACAGGTCGGCGCTGCCGGCGGGCTGGTCGAGCGGGTCGGTTGTGGCGATGTAGGTGTTCAGCCGGTCTTGGAACTCCGCCACGGCATGCACAAGCGGCGCAAGGTCGGCGGAGAGATAGCGGCCCAGGCCTTGCCAGTTGGGCGAGCTCACGGTCGGCGTCGCCGACAGCAGGGAGAGTGTCAGCCCGTTCAGCTTACCGATTTCCATGTAGTAGGCGCCCGCTCCGCTCCAGCCAAGTGCTGCGATCTGCGCCTGGGCATCCTGCCCGCCGGTGTTCCCGTTGCGCATTGCCTGTGTCGTGAACTGGCCGCGCAGCGTGGCGGTGATCGTCGTCGCCGCTTGCGTCAGCCGCGTCGTGTAGTCGGCCGTCGCTGTCTCGAGCATGTTCTGCATCGGATTGAGGCTGGATGCCTGCCGGTCTTGCCATAGACCCCGTGCAACGGCTTCGGCGTTGGGACGCAGGTCGTCCTGCAGAATGTGGGTGACGATCGTCTGCTCGGTCGCCGACATGTTGAGTGCGGCGTTGACGCCGCCGATGTTGCCCGTTGTGCGGATCGTGACCGTCCCACAGATCGGGGCGCCTGAATCGTCTCCCACAGCAAGGCCATAGGACCAGGTGACATACCCATTGAGGCCGGCGGCGACGCCCGTGACCGGCTGGGGTGCCGGCACGAGGTTCGGGTTGCCCGCGGCCACGTTGACCAGGGCCCGGCAGAGCTCGGCCTGCATCAGGCCCGCCACCACCTTTTTGCTGCCGGGAATGATCGGCTGGGTGATCGGCGCGGCATCGGGGCCGATCGCCTGGATGCCGGTTTGGTAAAGGTTGCGTGCGAGGCCGATTCCCCAAAGCCCGACCTGCGACACCACGGCGTGGCCGGTGCTGAAGCCGCCCACCACCGGCCAGGCCATCAGCGCCGCCATGACCAGCCGCACCGGAAGCCAGGAGTTGGTGCGGTTGCCGAGCACACGTGCGGTTTCGGCCGCGGCGACGGATTGCTGGATGAGGCCATAGCCGATGAAGGCGACCATGACGATCATGACCGCGCCGGTGAGCTGTCCGAGCATGGTTCCAATCACCGTGGCCTCGGCTCCGATCGCACCTCCGCCGGCTGCCCCACCTGGGCCACCAACAGGAAAGAGCGACTGGATCAACTGTGCCGTCCAGTCGTTTCCCGGGCTGAGCGCGCTCCACACCACGTTGTATGGGTTGGCCTGCGCCATCACCGGGCCAGCCATGACTGGCAGCAACGCGAGGGCTAGGCCGGTTCGGGAAAGCTGGGGCAAGCGGAAACCCTCCTGGAACACTCTTGGAGGGCTCCCACAGGCGGACGCGAGTGGGTATGATCTTAGCTCATGGACATGCCTGGGGCAGGTGCGGCTACAGGGGCCATGGTCGGCTTTGCGCCTGGCGCGATGGATGTCTTCACCCGGTCCATAAGCTGGCGGAAGAACTCGGCGGCTTTCTCGGCCAGTTCCTGCTGCAGTCCCCTGCCCGACTCGCGCCCTGGCACTGCGGCTGTGCTTTGGCCGATTGCCTTGTCCATGGCCTCGAACTTGCCCTCGAGTTGCGCCGCATCCAGCCCGCGCCCGGCGATGTCGGCAGCCACCGCCTGGCGCGCGCCTGCATACTGGCCTGCCGATGCGGCAAGCCTGTCGTAGGAGGAGGCAAACGCCCGTTCCGCGGTCATGGTCGCGTTGAACTCGGCCCGGAGCTGGGCATACCTCCCACCCGGCTGCATGCCTGCCACGACACCGGAGAAGCCGTCGGGATCGCCGGCCGCAGCCTGTTCGATCTTCTTCAGGACCCCTGAGCCAGGGCCGTTGCCGAGCGTCTCCACCGCACGCATTGCAATCTCCGCCGCTTTCTGAGCTTGGACCACCAGCTTGTCGCTGTATTGGTCGGCCTTTCGCTGCTCGTAGCTGTTGAGGCGGCCGGCCAAGGGCGCGGGCTCGTTGGACCAGGGTGGCGGGGTCGCCGGCTCTGGCGGGCGTGCTGAGGCTAGGATGTCACGGAGGGTGCCGCGAAACTGCACCTGCTGAGCTGTCACCATCGTCTGGCCCGGCGTGTCTGGCACCGGCTTGGGTCGGTTCGGGGATGCGGCCTGAGCCGCTGCGATCTCCGGCTTCTGTGGCGAGGATACTGGAACAGCCGATGCAGCCACACCCTCCCGTGCGGCCTGGGGAGACTGGGTGTTGGCAGCGGCCGGCGCACCCTGCCTGACCGCGGCCGTGTCAGCCTTCGCCGTCGGGTCGGACGCGACCGGACCGGGAATCGGCTCGCCCGCCTTTGCCGCACGCACCCGCTCATCGAGCTGGTCGATCTGCTCTCGGCCTGCAGCACTGGCAACGTCCAGTCCGCCTGTGACAGCCTGACGCGCGGTGCGTCGAATGTCCTGCGCCAGCACGCCATCCTCGGGGCGCAGGTTTGCAGTCTCACGGACCAGTACGGCCAACTTCTCGTGGCGTAGGCCAGGGGAGGACAGCGCGAGTTTCTCCAGCTCGGTCCGCAGCCCCGGGTCCATGACCAGTATCGTCCCATTCAACCGTTCTACGTCCTGCACCACGTAGCCGACCCGGGTCTTGAACCAGGCTTGCTCCATGGCTGCGGGCCTGGCCGTCGCTTCGTCCATGAGCCAGGTAATGCGGTCCTTCACGGTCGGGTCCTTGACTGAGATGAAGGGTGCGGCTTGGTCGAGGCGGTCCATCAGAACCGCCATCGGCGCCCGTGCCGGGTCCGGCAACGGTGCTGTCGTGTCCTGCGTGATCTGCTCTGACATCAATGCCTCCGATGCTATCGAGTTCAGTTATCCGGAGCGGCTTCGCCGCCGCAGCCGCGTGGGCAGCGGCAACGGCATGGTATCTTCGCCAACATCGCCGTTGCCGATCGCCGCTCGCTCATTGGCTCGCGACTTGTGGGATCGGCATGGTGGGGGTGCGTGCCTGCCCGAAGCGCCCCGTCGCCGTGGCCGCAAGCTGCGCTGCCCCGACCGCGGCGATCTCGTCGAGCCGCTGGTAGCTTCTCCAAGCGATGTAGTTGCCCAGCGCCTGCTCGCGGGCGACCTCGCGCAGGATGACGGGAGCCGTCGGCATCTGCTCCAGGCTCACTGCCCAGGTCTGGCTGCCGTAGCGCCGGGTGATCTCGAGCCCGAGCGCGTCATACCATGAGGCGGTCTGCAGCTCCGGCCGGCCCTCGACCTGCAGCTGCTGCTGCTGTTCCGCGGTGAGCTGCACCGTGGGCGCGTGCGAGGCGAAGATGTCGGTTGCCACCTTGCGCGCCAGCGACATGTTGGCGTTGTAGTTGCGCCGGTCTTCTTCCTCCTGCAGGCCTGCCAGGCTCTTGCGGGGATCGCCGCGCAACGCGCCTGGCGGCACCGGCTGCAGCAGGGTGGTGACGTAGTCATTGGCAGCGTTGATCGTGGCCTGGTCCGCGTACGTTGGGCTGCCTATGAAGGAGTCGGCCCGCTGGTCGGCATTTTCCAGCGGCGACACCGCGTTGCACAGGCCAGCCTGCACGTCGGCGGTCGAGCAGTAGCGTGCCAGGTGCTGCTGCACGTTGGCCATCGCCGCCTGGCCTGCGCCCTCCCAGGCCGGGGTCGCCGGCCCAGCCTCGCCGCGTGGGTTGGTGATGGCTCCCACGTTGCGGCTGAACTTGTCCGCCTGCAGGCCGGATACGGTGACGCTCTGGCCGCCGTCGAGGGCCAGGCACGCGGCCGGCGTCACCACGTGATCGGCGATGACCTGCGCGTTGCGGAGGTTGCGCTGGTAGGTGGCCATCGCAGTGTTCGAGGCGTCCTGGATCTGCTCCTGCGCCGCGACCGTGCCCCTGATGTTGCGGGTCACCTGGTCGGTTGCCCGTGTGAGCGTAGTGCCTACCCCGGTTATGGCGGTCTGCACCTGTTGTATGGCCTGGTTCGTCGCATCGTTGAGGATCTGCATGAGCCTGTCGGTGACGATGTCCACCACGGGCAGGTCCGCCCAGGCCGGGCGCACGCTGAATAGGGCCGCGCCGACCACGATGCCGAGCGCGGTGCTGTTGAGGAGGCCGAACCTGCGCATGATCGTCCTACTGCCGCGGGTAGCCGGAGGGGAGCTGCTGCACGCCGTTCACATAGTAGCCGGTCTGCCCGTTGCCGTAGCCCACGCCGAAGTTGGCCAGCTGCGAACCGTTGCCGCCGATGTTGAGGCGCGGGCAGAAGTTGCCGCCGCCCAGTCCGCCGAAACCAAGGTTGAAGCCGCTGATGGTCAGCCCGCACTGGGCGTTGCCGAGTGTCGATCGCCAGGCGTTGGTCACCGCCGCGCAGAGCTGGCCCTGGAATGCCCCGACGAGGTTGCCGAAGTTCGCGAGGTTCACCAGCACGTCGAGGCCGGTGCCGTTGAAGAACCCATCGAGGCAGGTGAGATTGCGCACGCTTTGCGGGGCCTGGATGGTCTGGTCCTCGGCTGCGATCTGCGCGGTTGCGGCATCGGCCCCAGCTTGTGCCAGGGCGGCGCAGCCCTGTGACGCGTTGTTCGGCGCTTGTGCGAGGGCAAGGGCGGGTGTCCCTGCAAGCCCGGCGGCGACGCTGGCTGCGATCAGGCGTCGCATGGCAGGTCCCTTTCGTCCTGGCACATCGAGAGCAACCGGCTGACCCGCTCCGGGCTGAACAACTGCGCGAGCAAGGTGCTTCGATTGAGGTGGCGGATGCTGTCACGCGCAATCTTCCCAGCATCGGCGCCCGGTGCGGCATTCGGATCGTCCGCCAACAGCCCAGCCATTATGCGCTCCCTGTTGGGTAGCCCTGCGCTGCTGAACCACTGCAGGAGCCGGATGCGCCGGGCAGGGCTGGCATGCCCGATCACTTCGCGCATGGTGGACCGTGGCCCTGGCTGTTGCAGGCACGCACTGAGCCCGTCCGGTTTGCGCACGGAGGCGTCGTCGAGTGCCTGGCCGAGCTTGACCATCTCCGACAGCACGCTTGCCATTTCGTCGGCCTGGATGTCGGAAACGGGGTCGCGTGCCGCGACATCGGAAGCGTGGGTTCGCAGCCAGTGTTCGACCGACTGCTTATCCAAAGCTGGCATGACTGCACTCCCCATCGTCCGACCAGAGGCATACCGGGGGTGGACGCGAGTGGAGCAGGGCACCGTTGACAGGCCTCACCGCGCAATGACCACGACGTATGGCGTTGCCGGATCGGCGAAGGCGCGCAGCCCGAGAGGCTTCACAGCGTCGCGGATGATGTGGTCCCAGCGCCGCCCACCTTCCCAACTGACAGGCTGGTCCGGATCGACGCCCAAGTCGTATCGCACCTGCCACGGCGTCGGGAGCAGCTGCCGGACAACGAAGCGCAACGGGACTTCATGCCCGAACCCGGAAGCCACCATGTTCCTTGGTTTCGTCTCAGGCGGATGCAGATGAATATAGAACGGGGCGGCACCCCCCGCCGAGGAGGCTGGCGAGGAAGGCGTGGCTTGCAGGGCGAACTCGGCACGGCTGGCGCCAGGTGCGGAGCATATGGCGAGCAGGACAATGACCGATAGCTGACGCATGACCGATTCTCTCAACTGAGATGACGGACGATGATCCAAGTGGACGCGAGTGCGGCGCCCCTAAACGTGTGCTTTGAGCGCGGCAGAGCAGCCGTCCAATCTTTTCGACGGATGACTTGAAAAAAGACAGCTCTTCACGTTGTTCACTCGGAGTGTTCGGCCAGCGCTTGCAGATTGCCTTTCGACGAGTTGCCGCTGCCGCTGCCAGCCCGAGCCTTTGAGGCGGACACGTATGGACATCAAGCAGCTTCAAGCTTTCATCGCTGTCGTGGATCATGGGGGGCTGGGTAAGGCGGGCGCCAGGCTTCACCTGTCCGCCTCCACCATCAGTGGTTACCTGTCCCAGCTCGAAGCCGAGCTTGGAGCGGAACTTTTCGTGCGTTTGCCGCGGGGCGTGAAATCTACCGATGCCGGCCAGGCGCTGTATCGGAACGCCCATATGGTGCTGCAAGCCATTGAGCAGTTACGGCACAACGTCTCGGTTGCAGCGACCGAGATTACGGGCCTTGTTCGTGTTTGCTTGCCGACCAGCCCGGCAACGATCCTGAGCCTTCCCTTGCTCGACTACCTGCGTCAGCATCATCCTCGTATCCGCCTGGAGCTTTTCGAAGGGTTCAGCGGCCACCTCGAAGAGATGCTGAACCAGAACCGCTACGACTTTGGTTTGCTCTACCGTTCGGCCACCATCAAGGGCCTGATTGTCGAGCCCATTTTGGACGAAGATCTCGTTTTGATCGGCGGCTTTGATCCGATCGACCGTCGTGACATTCCGTTGACAGAATTGCGAGATCTTAGGTTCGTATTCCCAAGCCAAAGACATGCCCTGCGCCGCGTGATCGACCGTGCTTTTGACGCTCATGGCATGCAGCCTGAGGTCATCGCCGACCTCGACACGCTGCAGGCAATCAGGCACGCAGTGTTTAATCGCCGAGCAGCAAGCATCCTGTCTATGTCTGGCATCCGGTCCCGTGCGGGAGAGGATTATACTGTTTCGGTTCGGCGGATCATCAATCCGACAATCACGCGGACCGTCTCCCTTTGTTATCCCGAGAACGATGGGCAAATGCCGGCCGTCGCTGTTGCGGCAGGAATCCTTGTGGAGCTGACACGACAGGCGGTGTTGTACGGATCCTGGCCTAGTGCCCGCCTGCGGAACTAACGAATTTATGGTCCAGGCCGGGGAAGAATCCATAAATACGGGAAACGTTTCGATATACCTATAACGAATGCGGTCACAATTCGTTATTTTACGTTAAAAAAGGTAATTGCACGTCAAATTTAGGGCTTGGATCACAATGGCCCGTTCGAAAAATTGGGGAATTCCCAAACACATATCTTTTGGTTCATTCTTGCTTTCAAAACCAGTCTAAGGCTGCGGAGGAGCAAGGCGATGCGGCAAGCGCTCACAACAGGCCTAACAACCATATGCCTCGGCACGCTCCCTGGTGTCGCTTGTGCCTCTCAATACACACAGACGTATGCGCCTCTCGGTGGCTCCTCTGCGCTTTCCGCCCCGAAGGTAGCGCTTCCACTTGCATCGTTGTTCATTTTGCTGGATGGCCTGCGGTTGCCTGCCAAATGGGCCGCAGTTTCGGCCCTAGCTGTCTCGATACTCGTCGCTTTTTTTGTTTATGCTATGCCAGCAGCACAGGTCGGCAGCGCCGCCCTTGAAAGGGCTGCAATCGGCTTCTTCCCAATCATTTGGATCGCCATCAACGCGATCTGGGTCGATGACCTTACCGAAGCGAGCGGCCATTTGGTGCTGCTCCGCCGAGGGTTCGGCCGCATCAGCGACGACCTGCGCGTCCAGGCCATCCTGATGGCATTCTGTTTCGGAGCACTCCTGGAAAGCTTTGCCGGCGGAGGCAGGCCGGTGGCGATTTGCGCGATCGTGCTGATTGCGCTTGGGCTTGATCCCGCGCGCGCCGCAACTGCGCGCCATATTGCGGACACCAGCCCAGTCGCGTTCGGCTCGCTTGGCCTGCCGAGCACCATGTTGTCCAAGGTGTTGGGCCCACCCGTGCCGACGCTCAGTGCGATGGCCGGCCGGCAAACACCTGTGCTGGAAATGCTCGCGCCGTTCATACTGACCCTTGGGCCTGACGCAGCGGTGCACAAGATCACGGGCCGCTCCCCGCCGCGTTCAGGCAACCGAGTATCGTTGACCGCGCCTCGCAACGTTTATGCGACGATTGATGATGCTTGGCTTGCGCTGTTGGCGTCGACGCAGGGTATGGCCGACCGGCTGTTTCGATCCCTGAACCGGCCGGAGCTGGACGCGGTTGTGCAAGACTCTGTGGGTCAGCATACCTTGAAGGCTAACTCCGCATTCTTCCGGGCCGCCGACCTCACAGTGGGGCCGGTCTACGACGCTTCGGAGTTCGGCAAGGATCTGCATGTTCAAGCCCGCGGCGTGCTGGTCGAAGTGGACGACGCAGAGCTTGGCAGCCTGCCCATGCACGCCGCCTGTCCAACGCTCTCAACCACGCCCGGGGTACTCCGCAGTCAAGCCCCCGATCTTGGCCAGCATGAAGGCGAAGTCCTAATCGACGCGCCGGCCGAAAATGCTGAAGTATCCCCGTTTTCCCTTCAGACACTTGCCGGCAACTCTGCGACTGCCGATCCCTGCAAGGGGGCTCAAAATGCGTAGTGCAGACCCAGACGCGGCTTTGATTCGCGCCTGCGTTGAGCTTGAGGTTGTTTTCGCACGCTTCGTCAAGAATTGTGAAGTCGTTGACAGCTCTGGCTGCAATCCTGAGACACCATCCAACGCCGAAACAGCTTGGTTCCAAGCGCGGGAAACTCTTTCAAAGTGGCGGTCTATGCTTCAAGAGGTCAACCGTCTTGTCTTCAAGACAAGGGCTGGAGCTGCCGCGAAAGCGCGCCTTCTCAGCCAATTTATCGATCATGGATTGTGTTCGGACGAGGATGTGATGGTGCTCATCTCCGGGCTTACGATCGACTTCGACAAGCTGCCGGAAGACGGTGTTGATCGCACATTCCAGAACCACTCAACCCCGCTTCCAGCGAAGCGGAGAAAAAGGATTGAGAGGTAGACCATCTAGATATTAAGATATGCCTTTTATCAGTGTGTTAGGCCACACTGCTCCAGCCGCATGTGCTGTGTTGGGTTGCCGAACATGGGAACGTCGGGACATAAGTTCTTACAAACGTGGCGCCTTGCCATTTAGACACAGCGGGCATGGCGCCTATTCAGCCGGGATACGGGCGGCAACGGAGTGGTGACGATGGCGAAGCACCCGGTGGAAGACGATGAGACATCCCTCAAAGACAAAGTGCTGATGTCCACGATTGCTCTCCGGGTTCGCGAGACACGCCAGAATGCAAAGCTAAAGCAGTCTGATCTTGCTAAGATGATTGGCACTAGCCAGCCCTATATCTTCCTGGTCGAATCCGCAGAGGCAAACATAACTGTCAAAACTCTAATTCGACTTGCGCAGGCGTTGAATGTCGAGCCAGTCGATCTGTTGGTTGATAGCCAAATTCTACCCAATCTCGACAAAGAAAGAGCGGCAGAGATACACGGCCTCATTGGAGCTTCGATTGTGGAAGTGCAGGCGACCGCACATAAGATGCAGGAAGCCGCGGACAATATGACCAAACTTCACAACTTGCTGCAGCAGGTTCGCGTTTTGTTAGCTGAACATCGCAAAGAGTGAGAGAGCCTCGTTACGCACTTCCGCTCGGTCCTTAGATCAACGAAGGTGCCAGCCGAGCCAAGAAATATAATCAAGGTGATATATTTAGGCTTGCCGAGCTTCAGGCATATACCGTAAATGGTATTCAGTTCGAGCCTGGGGAGCTGCAATGTCAGCACTAGCCAAAATAGCCGGAAGCTATCCGGTCAGCTACATCCTGCCCGAGTGGCGCCGAGCTTTTGACGTTCATAGCTCGCCGCTGACACCTGACCGGCTTCTGCCGAGTCCGCCTGGAATGCCAGTCCAGCACAGCCTTCCCTTGTTCCAGCTGGTGCGTCTCAGTCTTTCGATCAGCTCCCCATCCGCTATCAGCTGCGGGTCGCCATCGTCCGACACGCAACCCATGTCGACCGCCGGGGAACAGCCAGCAACAGCGGCAGCGCACCATGTTGCCCATGGCGCGGCCCAACTCACTGCCGTGAAGCTTGTGCGTCGC
Organism: uncultured Acetobacteraceae bacterium; assembly: GCA_964244305.1. GTDB lineage: Bacteria > Pseudomonadota > Alphaproteobacteria > Acetobacterales > Acetobacteraceae > CAHJXG01. Next base: position 5,376 of record CAXTJW010000010.1, on the reverse strand, counting down.
GAACGCTGGACAGAGGCAAACATCGGCGTTTTGCGGTCCGACTATCCCACGCTCCGGCCAGTGCGGGACATCAGCGTCGAAGTAGGACGCTCGGTGAGCGCGATCTACGGCAAGGCGCGGCGGCTCAAGCTAAAGCGCCTGCCCCGCGGGGCCGCGCCCGACAGTGTTCCGCTACCTCTTCCTAGTCTTCTGATGGAACCGCCGCTATCCCTCACCGAAGCGGCGCTGCCCGATGGCGAAGCAGCGCCTGCGCTTCCTCTTCTCGAGGTGGCTCCGGCGCTACCCTCCAAACAGGTGGTCAAACGGACCAAGCTGGGCGGCCGGGAGGGACGCTGGGTGCGCAACGACGGGGCGCTGTCCGTGCGCATGGAGCGCCTGCACCTGGTAGGATTCCACGATAAGGTCATCGCGGCCGTCCTCGGCCTCACATCCGCGGCCGTTCTGACCCGAGCCTGGGCCATAAACTGCCCGGAGCGGGAAGCTGCCGGCTTGCGCGACGACGTCGAGGCTGCCCGCCTGGTCGACCGGCAGGCCGCACCACTGCCCCGGACCGTCATCTCCCTTGACGGCAGGAAGACGCTGACCCGCAAGCGCTGCAACCTAAAGGGCGACTTCTTTTGGGGCGAAAGCAAGACCCGCTTCTGCAACGACGCCCGGCGCCTGCCCACCTTCGCCGCCCTGAGCGCCAGCGCGCCCATGCACGCCTGGTAGCGGCGCTCGCGTCCGCTCAATACAGCCTACCAGCCCGGACGACGACCTCAAGGAGACCGCCTCATGTCGGGTCGAGGATTAGCGGACCCCCTGGCCATTCGCTTCAGCTTCTGGCGCGACGGGTTCTGGCGCGTGTCCCTGACCGCCATCTTTATCTTGTTCGCTGTGCTCGGCCTGGTCGGCGACCGCATCTACACGGCCTATCACCCGCCGGAGCCGCTGTATTTCTTCACGGACAGCTACGGTAGCCTGATCGGCGGCACCGCACTCGACCAGCGCGTCATGTCGGACGCGGACCTGATGGACTTCACCGCACACGCCATCCTCGCCGTCTACAACTTCGACTACGTGCACTACCGCGAAACCCTGTCGCGCGAGGCCACGCCGAACTTCACCGTCAACGGCTGGAACGGCGTCGTCGCCGCGGTGCAGGCGACGAGGAACCTTGATGAGGTCAAGGCGAACTCGATGGTGGTGTCGGCCAAGCCGCTGGCGAGCCCGACGATCCGGCAGTCGGGCCAGATCGGCGACCATCTCGTCTGGAGCATACGCCTGCCGATCCACGTGGAGTATGCCAACCTCAAGGAAACCCGGCCCATGGATCTCGACGTGATCGCGACCGTGCTGCGGGTGCGGACGACCTCCTATCCAAGGGGCGTCGCGATCGACAGCTTCGTCGCCAATCCTCCGGGCTAGGACCGACTGGCCCTCGCAACGCCTGCCGGCGGCACTCGCGTCCGCTTGCGTCACCCTGCCAGTGCGGATGATCGCGGGGAGCCCAGCACTGTGCGGAACACGGCGAATGCAGGCGAGCGGCTGACCGGCCGGTTCGGGTTCTGGCGCAGCGGCTTCTGGCGCGTGGGCCTATCCAACGTCGTGTTCTCGTTCATCCTGCTGCTGCTGGTGGCAGACCACATCTACCGGGCGCACCACCTGCCCGAGCCGCCGTTCTGGTTCACCGACGACCACGGTAACCTCGTGGCCGGCACGCCATTGAACCGCCCGGTGATGTCGGACGCGGACCTGATGGACTTCGCCGTGCACTCCGTGCTCACGGTCTACAACTTCGACTATGTCCACTACCACGAAACCCTGTCGCGCGAGGCCACGCCGAACTTCACCGCCGACGGCTGGGCCGGGCTCAACGCCACGGTGCAGGCGACCGGCAGCCTGAAGGAGATCGAGGCGCGGGCGATGTCGGTCTCGGCCATTCCGATGGGTGGCCCGAGCATCACCAAGTGGTCGGAGATCGGCGACCACCTTGCCTGGGCCGTGCAGTTCCCGATCCGCGTGACCTACGCCAACACGAGCGAAAGCCAAGTCGTCGACCTGGTGGTGACCGCGACGGTGCTGCGGGTGCCGACCGCCTTCTACCCGAAGGGTGTCGCGATCGACAGCTTCGTCGCCAACCCGCCGAAGTGACCCTACGGAGACGGCCCATGCGCCCCCTGCTCCTGCTCGGCCTCGCGTTCGGCCTTGCTGCCGCCGCGCCCGCGCAGGCCCAGCAAGGCCGATCGGACGATTTCATCGACCCGAACGCCCGTGCGGCGGCGAACGCGATCCCGTTCATCCCCGACAGCCTGATCGAGGAGCTGGCCCGGCGCCTGGACAGCCAGCGCCGGGCCAGCGAGCGGGTGACCAACCCGGTGCTGGCGATCCCGGTGAACCGCTCCGTCAACGTCGACACCGGCCCGGGCGGGACCACGCCGGCCGTGCAGACCGTCATGGGCTACCCGACCTCGATCGCCTTCCTGGACTCCACCGGGCAGCCCTGGCCGATCCACTGGGACGTCAGCTCCAATCCCGCGAGCTCCCAGGCGCCGGGCGGCGTGACAAACGCCTCGGCGGGCGGCGGCGTCGCCCCGGCGGTGTCGTACGGCACCGGCTTCGAGATCGACGTGCCGGTCAAGGGTGGCAACGTGCTCAACGTCACCACCCGGTCGCCTGGTCCGCGCGGCGGGCTCGCGGTCATGCTGGAGGGTGCCAGCGCGCCGCTGTCCTTCATGATCATGGCCAACGACCAGCGCTTCGACAGCCGCCTGGCCGTGATGGTGACCGGACGCGGCCCGAACGCCAAGGCGCAGCCGCTCGGCTTCGGCCGCGCGACCGGCCCTGTCACCGGGGAGGCGCACCTCACCTCCATGCTCGACGGCGTGGCGCCGGCGCAAGCGGTCCCGCTCGGCGTCACCGGCCTGTCGCCCGACGAGGTCCGGGCCTGGCGCCTGGGCGACAGGATCTACCTGCGCACCCGCATCAAGGTAGTCTCGCCCGCCCCCATCGCCATGGAGCGGGGCATGGACGGAATGGTGATCTACGAGATTCCGGCCGTCCCCGTCGTGCTCGTCTCGAACGGCGGCAGCGTCGCCTCCCTTCACCTGCAGGAGCGCTGAGCCGTGGCCGTCTTCCCGACCCGTATGCCTACCTTCCGCATGTCCCGGCTCACGCTGGGCGGCAAGCCGCTTCGCCTGCGTGCGGTTGCCGGCATCGGGGCGCTGTTCTTGCTGATGCTGCTGCTGGTTGTCATGTTCAGCCGTCAGCAAACCCCGTCGGTATCGCAGGTCACGCGCACGCCGGCGCTCGACCCGAAGCCTGGCGTCGCGAACACGAGCGAGTATTTCCGCGGCCTCGCCAACGAGAAGGCGCAGCGCGATGCCGCCGCGGCGACTGCGGCCGGGGGCACCTATACTCCAGACATGCGCGGCACCGAGTCGCATCCGAACGTGCAGGCACCGGTGCCGGTAAAGCCGCAGACGCAAACGCAGCCGATCACCCAGGGCATGCCGTCCGCCAACCTGTCTGGGCAGCAGACAGGGCGCAACGACAGGGACGACAAGGAGGCCAAGGAGGCGCAACAACGTTACCGGGAGGCGATGGGGGCGCTGCTCGCGGGCTGGGGTTCGAAGGGCGCCGCTCGTGCCGTCGAGATCAGCCCGGAGGAGAAGGCCAAGCGCCTGGAGCAGGCGCAACAGGCAGCGCAGGCCCGGGCCGAAGCCGGGACGGGCTCTGCTGGGATCGGCGCGGGCGGCACTGCGGCGGGCCGGGCCAAGCACGTGCTGATGCCGGCGATGCGCTGGGTCACCGGGCGCACGGTGATCGCCACCGACTCGGACAGCGGTGGCCCCGTGATCGTCGAGATCACCTCCGGCCCGCTCAACGGCGACCGGATCAAGGGCACCGCGCAAAAGCACGAGGACCGGCTCACCGTCACGCTGAACGAGCTGACGCTGGCGGACGGGCGCACGGTCCCGATCAACGCGATACTGCTGGCCCCGGACAGCAAGGAGACCGCGGTCGCGTCGAGCGTCGACCACCACTATGTCGCTCGCATCGTGCTGCCCACGCTGGCCGCCGGCATCCAGGGGCTCGGCCAGGCGCTCACCTTCTCGGGATCGAGCTTCTCCTCCGGTCCCTTCGGCGCGTCGCAGCAGTTCAGCAACTTCAAGCCAGGTCAGATCGCCGGCATCGCCGCCGGCGCAGGGGCCGCCCAGCTCAACCAGGCCCTGCAGCAGCAAACGCCCAAGCAGTCGACCGTCAACCTCGACGCCGACGTCGACGTGGGCGTCATGTTCCTCACTGCTGTCGAGGACGGCGGCTAGCCAAGATGCCGCTACGCACTCGCGTCCGCGCCGGGAACGATGCGCCCGAGCATCACAGGGCGGACCCACCCACCATGGACACCCATCTGCACCCGAACCCGTCGCGTTCCGCGCAACGTGGCGAACCGATGCCCGGCATCGACCTGCCGGAGCGTGCGGAGGCACCAGCGGCGGGTCCGGGCGGGTCGGCGGCGGACGGGACACCGGCGCGGCGCCCCGTCGGGCTGCGAACCTGGCTGCTGGCCGGCGGCGCTGCGGTCGGTGTCCTGGGCCTGATCGGCTTTGGAATCGCCTACAGCCTGTCCTACGGGCGCAGCCCCCCTCATCGAGGAACCGACTGGGTGGGCATGCCGCAGGCGGTCTCGCCGCAGCGCCCGCCTGGCCAGCCAGCCCAGCCCATGTCGGGATCGCCTGCCGGCGCAGGGCCACCCGCCGTCCAAGCCCTGGACACTCCGCGCGTCCCTGGCGCCCCGCGTCCGGCTGACCTCCAGCCTGGCCCGCTTGCCGCGCCGGCTCCGGTCAGCGGAGCCGATGACCTGCGCGCGCTCAAGCCGGGTCCATCCACTCTGGCACTGCCCCGCCCGCAAGCTGCCCCGTCCGCCCCTCTTGCGCCCGCGTCTGGCGAAGCGGCCAGCCCATCCATTGCGTCGCCGACAAAGGCAACGCCAGCCTCTCTGGCGCCGGCAGCCGGAGCAGCCGCAACCACCGCCGACCGCATCTCCGCCCACGTCGCAGCAGACCCGCAGGACCCGATGGACGTGATCGGCCGGGTGACAGAGCTTGCCGATGAGATCGCCCAGGAGCGGCAGGAGGACGCCGACCTGCGCCACCAGCTCGCGCAGCTGCTCATCGACACCGACAACAGGTTCTCGGAGTTCGAGCAACGCCTGAGCCAAGCCGAAACCGGCACGCCCTCCATCCGCGCCAGGACGGAAATTGGGCGAATGCCTGCGACGTTTGCACCGCCTGCGACCCCGGTCGCGATGTCCTCCGCCGGACGCCCTCCGGCGCCTGCGGCGACCCCGCTTCCGCCGGGAGCGCGCCGCTACGAGATCCGCGCCGCCTCGCC